>CAZEBL010000079.1:0-6808 GCA_964510325.1 uncultured Melioribacter sp.
CTGCATTTATATCGTGTATGTCAGCAGTAAGAATTTTAGCTTTTGAATGGGGCTTTCTAAAAGAGGTGCCTCTATTAAGAAGATATAATTCGTAACCCTTTTCAATACATAATTCGGCACAGGAAGAACTAATCACACCTGTTCCGCCTATAAAGAGTATTTTCATATAAATAATATTTAGTGAGACATTAATTTTAATTACAGAAGGTAATATAAACAGTCTTAATTAAATGTTTAGAAGAAAAATAAACATCAAAAAATTATTAATCAGCGAAATTCCCTTTTGTTAAATAAATATCCTTGTGTAAAAATATTTTATACCGGCTGACAAACCGGAATTACCATGGAAATTAATTTATCTTCTAAATCGTGAATGGCAGAAAGTATTTTTTCTTTAGCTGAATCCGATTCTTCTTTTATATGACCAATAATTTCTTTGTAATAATTTATTCCGGAAATCAAATTCTCGCGGAAAGAATTTAGATATACCTCGGACTGTGAAGAAAAATTATCTACAGACGTTTCAATTTTTTTCTCCAGATATGCGGTATATAGCTTTAGCTCTTTAACAAAGAAATGGGGGCGGTGTTCATTGGTTACCAGATTAATTCTTCCATAGATATGATCGACCATTTCTTTAAGAGTTGCAATTTTCGAATAGTATGCGAGATTAGGACCGGGACAAACCGAAACAGCACGGCTCTGTTTTGGCGTGGGTATATCATTTTTTATTAACGCGGGTACAGTAAGTCCTTCGCACAAACAAACCTTGTCGGCTGCTTTATTAAATTCTTTACTCAATTGATCCGGATCGGAAATATTCTCTTTTAGTTGAACGATCTTTTTATTGAGATAAGAAATTGATGCGGTGCAAATCGGTTTATCAGTAAATTCTGTATTAGAAACCAAATATTTTTTTGGACAAGCACTTCCCGGTTTGCTCATTTCAATCCTACTTAGTTTTTCTAGATCCTTACTATTGTCCCGCAAATTATTAAAGGGTACGCCTAAAGGTGAAACTTCGCTTAAATAAATATCTTCTTCGCCGGCACGACTCAGCAGATTTAACGTGTAATCATCCACGTTCATTACTTCGGGTACTAAAAGAAATGGGCTGCCCCAACCGACGGATTTAACGCCATAATAGTTAATTAGAAATTCCTGTTCACTCGCAGTTCCCACACCGCCCTGAACAGTAAGATCATAATTCAAATTCGTGTAATTAATTTCAACTTCCTTCTTTGCAAGAGCAGGTAAATAAATTTCTGAAAGAGTGTTAATCAATTCGTCTTTTCGTCTCTTAAACTCTTCAAGTATAGGACCTAAGAGTAATCCATCAGTTGCAAATGCATGCCCGCCGCAATTTAATCCGGATTCAATTCTGAATTCGGAAACCCATAATCCTTTCTTTGCTAAAAATTTGCCCTGTATAAGAGCCGATCGGAAATCACTTACTTTTATTACAATCTTCTTTTTAAAATTTCCGAGTAAATCGGGTAGAAAATCTTTGAAAGATTCAATATAAGAGTAGAGACGGGGATTCATACCGGCAGAAAATATTATAGAACTTTCGAGATCACTTTGTGTAAATCCTCTAAGAGCTGCGTGTGCATCATTAAATTCATTTGAAAGCGGGGAACCATCGCTTGAGTAGTTAACTTTATCCAGCTTGGTCATAATGTTAACATCAATTGATCCGGGTTGTATCAATTCTCTCAAGTCTTGTTCAATCTGTGATCTTAATTTTATGTCTGAAATACCAAGCATTTCCTTATACTTAATTTTCAATTCGGAGTCGCATGGAAGAAGTTCGAAATATTTTGTTATATCACTTCCGGGTTCAAAAGGAGAATGTTTCAGTTTCTTAAAATCTTCTTTAACAATTTCATTAATCATGTTAAGATATGCAGTTGTTCGTCTGGCTCTTGAGTCATGCTCTTTTACATTGATTGGAACAAACATTTTGTTTCTTGATACAAAATAATGTTTGCGAAGATTTTCTAACAACATATCGTCTACAAGCGACATAACAGAAGCTATGCCATACTTTGCAACCTTTAATGGCGCATCAACAGAAAATCCAACACCTAAAACGGGTATATGAAATTTATGTAAGTAATTTTTTATCATTGAAAATATCCTATGGTAATAATTATGGGATATACCTTTCTTAATGAAGCTTTCGGATGGGAAAAATATATCTATGTTACTAATCGAGTTTACGAGTAGATATTTAACAGATTTTATTTAATCCGTAATATCTCAATTCTCTTGAGCAAAGATAAATAAAATACCGGTATAAATCCTTTACTGTTACAGTACTAAAAGCCGTGACATTAATTTATAATTTTTACAACGCGGCGTCTAAAACAGTTTTATACTTATCAAATCAATTAGTGATAATTTAAAGTGCTTCCGCCAATAAACTCTCGCAAAACCGAATCTCCCGGTATTGATGAATCATCTTCAACGGGCTCAATTGCTTCGAGCATTTTTCTTGTGCGGGATGCACGGATGTATGCATCTTCTCTAAGCGGATCACCTTCGTATTTCTTTTCCCATTCTTTAAAGTGTTCGAGAAGTTTCGGTCTGTAAATCGGCACTTCAAACGGCATTGATGTATTGATAATGTAATCCGCTGTGTTGCAGTAAGGTAGAATATTTCTTTTTTCGGAAGATCGGACGTAATGCCAATGGAGAAGAGTCTGCTCAGGGTTATATGCGCGGTGAACTGAATCACGAAGCATTCTTCTTATGAGTCTTAAATCCGTCCAGCGGATATACTGTCCATCCGGCATTTTCATCTGAAGTAATGGTTCAAGATACAATTTGAATTTTTGTTCAGCCGGAATTTCCTTGCTGAATTGCGGGAATAATCCGTGCAAACTATCTATTAATAGCACTTCTCCTTCATGAATTTGAAGAGGTGTTCTGTCGGGGTATCTTTTTCCCAACTTAAAATCGTAATACGGAATTTTAACTTCTTCGCCGGAAGCAAGGCGTTTAAGGTGATCGTTAATCAAATCGAGATCAAGTGCTTGCGGTGTTTCAAAATCGTAATCACCAAATTCATCTTTAGGATGAAGCTCGAGATCAAAGAAGTAATTGTCAACTATTAAGGGAACGAACCGCATTCCCATTTTATTTAAACGCTGTTCAAGTTTTAGGGTTGTGGTTGTTTTTCCGGAGGATGAAGGTCCGCTCACCATAACCATTTTGAGTTCACCGCTTCTCTCTTTTACTAATTCTGCCGCCGTATCAAGTTGCGTTTCGTAAAATGATTCGGCTTCATGAACAATGTGAGGGAATTCTCCATTTCTAATTCTTTCATTTGTTGATTCAACAGTATGAAGATTGTGGGACACAGCCCAATCGAGCGAGCGCCAGACTTTTTTCCATGGAATAACTTCATTCGGTTTGGAAAAATGCTTAGAGTTTTCTCTTCTTCTTCGGGCTGCTTCTTCTCTATATAATATAAATTCTTTGGCAACTTTAGCATGACCGTTTTCTATAAGAACCTTTTCAATTATATCCTGAATTTCTTCAACATGCGGTTTGTAACCTTCTTCAAATTGTTCCTCCATTGCCTCGATAACTTGTTTGGCTAGTTCGGCTGCTTTTTCTTTATCTCTTCCACCTACTGAAACAGCTGCCCGGTAAATTACATTTGCAATTCTATCCGGGTTGAAAGGAACAATAGCGCCGCTTCTTTTAATCACAAACTTAAACTTGGACATGATTACCCCGAACTTCTTAAAAAAATATTTTCAATACATTTAAATTACCGTTAGTGAATGTTTAATTCAAACGATTGATATACTTAATCGAATATTTCAACTTTTCCCGTATCAAGATCGTAGTAAGCAGAAACAACTTTCAAACCTTTATGCTCAACAAACTCTTTCAATAATTCTTCCGATGAATTAATCTGAAGAGTAATTCTTTTAGTGTTTGAGTAAATAACATTTGTAAGTAAATCGCCCGTTACACGTTTTGCTGATAATATTGCCGGTTCTATTTCCTCGGTTAATCGGTTAAGATGACCCGGAAGTTTTCCACCTTTAATTGTCGCATCAACTGCACCGCATCGCTCGTGTCCAAGAACTACGATCAATCGAACGCCAAGATGCTCAACAGCATATTCAATACTTGCCATCGCAAAATCATCCACTACGTTTCCGGCATTGCGGATTATGAATAGATCACCCATTCCCTGGTCAAAAATTATTTCCGGAGGAACTCGTGAATCGGAACAGCCGACAATAATTGCAAACGGTTTTTGTGTTGATGCAATTTCTTCGAGGCGTGTTTTGTTTTGATGAGGATGATTCTGTTTGAATTCTACAAACCGCTTATTTCCATCCATCAGTTTTTTTAATGCTTCGTCTGCTGATGTATTATTTTCATGTTGAGCGGTTACAACAATGTTTGTTAATGCGTATAAAAACAATAGATATATTTTGACTAACTTCATTTTATTCCTTTCTATTTTGTGCGTTTGTGATTTAGTGGCAAATCAATATGCCACAAAAACTCTAAATCACCAAATTCAACCAAAATTATTTTAGAGTTAAATTTAATTCAGATAGCATATAAACCGCAAAAGATGCAAGCCAGTGCTCGCCTTCGTAATTACCACTTGTTATATATTGCAGCCCCGCCTCAGCATGCTTAATAGCTGAGTCTGTTAAAATTTTTTTAAGCGGATCGCTTTCAGGCAGATGACCAGCAATTCCAAACATACACCAGGCACGGCTCAAATTCAATCCGTCAAGATGAACAAGTTTTGGGTCGGTTCTGTCTGTTACAACAGCCGGTTCAAGTAAACTTTTGGTATTTACAATACCCGGGATAAAATTTTTAAACCATTCTGCAAAATGCTTTGGTTCAAGTATTCTTCTCATCAGATCGCCTTCAATCAATGCCGGTGAAAAGAAATCTTCACCGCCCGGCTCCCATTTAGCGTCGTAATTATTGTCATTAAAATAGTAAGTCATCCCTCTTTCTGTTAGAAGTGATTCGAGCTGATAATTTTTTGTTGAGCGAGCGTAATCCAGAGCGAACGCTATTCCAAATGCTGTGTTAGGATGAACTCCTGTACGTATCGGATAATTCTGCTTAGGAAGAAAATCAATGTATCGTTCTACAATGGCATCAGCAATCGGTTTTAAGTTGGCAGCCCAGATTTTTCCTTGTGTATCCTCCCAGTTGTTAAGTTCTTCTGCTAACTTTAATAGCCACGCCCATCCGTAAGTACGCTCAAATGATTTTCTATTGGGTTGATTAAGGTATTCAACTTCAATTTTGATATTGACTTCTGTCAGGTTTTCATTCAATGCTTTTCTGATAACCTGAGCCGTTTCTAAATCAGGAAAAAGTTTTAGTAAACGGACAAGCATCCAGTGCCCGTGAACAGAAGAATGCCAGTCGAAGCATCCGTAAAAAGCCGGATGAAGTTTTGAAGGTGATTGTACTTCGCTTGCATCGTTCATAACATGATCGAGCTTATTGGGATATTCCTTTTGAACACATTTAAGTGCAAGCTTAGAAAATTCAACCGCAGATTTTCTGCTTAGTTCTGGATATCTGGAATTTGCTAATTGACCACTAACACTAAATGAAAATCCGAAAGAAGCGACACAAAAAATCAACAGAGTACATATTAAAATAAAAATTTTCATTCGCTCACCTTTTTTATTTTTACCGGAGAGTTTTGTGATAACTTATTGCCTCTTTAAAAACTGATGGAATTCCTTTCAATCCTTTAACAGCCAGTGCCGAAGTTAAAGCACCGCCCATTAACCCGCCAACAATTCCATGACCAAATGCATCGGCGCCGGACATATAAAGATTTTTAATGTGAGTGTAAGGACCGATCCATTTCATTTTATAACGTTCCGGCGTTGCTGGAATTCCATAGATAGCCCCATGATGAAATCCTGTGAAATGCTCTGTGCTTAATGGTGTCGATAATTCTGAATAGTCAATTAATCTTGTAAATCCTGGAATATATTTTTCAGTGAGTTCAATCATCGCTCCGGAAATTTTACGCTTTATCACATCGTATTCCTCACCTCTTTTCTTCCATGGCTCCTTAGACCATTTTGAAAATGAATCATATTTAGCGAAAGCAACAATTTCTGCAGTTTGAGTTTTTGCTTCAGGATCCTTTAATGAGGGAAACGATACAAACACACTGTTAACAACCCCATCCGGGAGTAAATCCATTTCTGAGATTATCCGGTCATGATCGTATGTATTGAATATCCAGTAATTTTCTCCTTTAATTCCAAGCTTATCAGGCGATTCCCTCAAACCAATATACAAGCAAATATGTGCAGTACTTGAAGGAAAGTTTTTAATCTCATCAATAAAATCGGGCTCACTCTCTTTCGGGATTAAATCCGTATAAGTAATTTTTGCGCCGGCAGTAGATATAATTTTATCTGCAAAAAATTCTTTTTCAATAAAATCATTTCCTTCTTTTTTTGTAGCTCTAACTCCTATTGCTTTTCCATTATTAATAATAATTTCTTTTGCCGTATGGTTAACAAGCAATTCACCGCCGGTATTTTGAATTATCGGGGTTATAGAATCAGCAATTTTTTTTGAACCGCCAACAGGATAATAACCACCGGAGATGTAATGATTAACTATAAGAGCGTGAACAGCCATAGAACTTTGAGAAGGGGGTAAACCATAATCACCCCACTGAGAAGCCAATACAGCTTTTAGTTTTTCATCCCGGAAATTTTTATCAAGATAATTTTTCACGGTCATCAGTGCCAGATCCGCACCCGTGCTGAAT
>CAZEBL010000079.1:6818-11325 GCA_964510325.1 uncultured Melioribacter sp.
AGAGTTAAACCAAAATTATAACGACCAGCCCAGCGGTTAATAATCTTTAAATCAGAAAAGTAGTTGTTAATTGCTGTTGATTCAGCCGGGAATAATTTTATGAGATCAGCTTTAAGATAATTTTCTCCCGCCATTGCACGGAATGAAAAATCAGGATAGATAAACACATCATATGGGTCCGGCATCTTTTTCCATTTAACATTGCCGTTGGTAACATAATCGAACATAGCACGTGTTGGCGATTCGGATTCCATCTGTCCGACATAGTGAAGTCCAACATCCCAATAATACTCGCCGAGTTCACCTTTTCGTTTAAAAATGTGTGTGAATCCGCCAATCTTAAAATGTCTTTCAAGCACAAGAACTTTTTTCTTGAAGAGTTGAGAGAGAATGCTTGCGGATGTAAGTCCGCTAATACCGCTCCCGATTATAATAACATCATAGTTATTCATGTTCAGATCTATTTGTTAAGAATTAATGGCTCTCTCTGCCTGATTCAAATGCCTTTGCTGGTGATAGAGTGTTAAAAGCAGCATTTCACCAAGCTGAAATTTCAAAAAACGTGCAAATGGAGAAACAACCTTAATTTGTTTCAAATCTTTGTAAGAAGCATTATCTAAAATATCCAGAAATTCTTTCTGGTAAGCAATGAACCGATCAACAACATTCTTATCTACATTGCTCTGTGCGGTTTCACTTAAGTGAATCGATTTCAGTTTTACTTTAGCGTCGGGTCCAACAACTTTAATAAATTTCGCCGGAAGAAACCTCGGGGTAAATTCCTTTTCGGAATCATTATCATTTCTTTTGGAAAATTTTCTATTAGTGTTTTTCAAATAAGCATCCGCATAAGTATTAAGATGAACGAAACACTCAGCCGCGCTCCAGCTTTTAGGTGATGGCTTCTTATTAATTTGTTCGAAAGTAAAAGTTTCGGATAATTGTTTACAACGGTCTATTATTTCTTTGTAACCAGTCACCAGTTCATTAATGGAGGTATGCATTAAATATTCTTTCTTGCTTCAATTGATATATCAAGATAACAATTTTATTTTTATGTAGTAATAAACTGAACAAAGGATAATTTAATGCGCTCACTAATATTGTTTGTTGTTGTGCTTTGTGTCGTATCATCGGTTTCAATTGCACAATCCCCAAAGACCTCTCTTTTAACAGTCGCAGAAATTTCAAATTACGAATCAACTTCTCGCTACCAGGATGTAATGAGTTTTATTCACTCTCTTAAAAAGTTGTCTAATGATTTGAGGACTGAAACTCTAGCGATATCAACAGAAGGTAGAGAGATTCCGCTAATGGTAATTGGAAAACCATTGCCAAAATCTCCGGCTGAATTAAAAAATGATAAACGGATTGTCGTTTACATTCAAGCAAATATACATGCGGGTGAGGTTGAGGGTAAAGAAGCCGCTCTTATGTTTGTGAGAGATTTATTGTCTAATAGAAAAGAATTATTGAAGGATGTTGTTCTGCTTGTCTGCCCGATTTTTAATGCAGACGGAAATGAATTGATAAGCACATCAAACCGTGCGCATCAGAGAGGACCAAAGAACGGAGTAGGAATCCGCTACAACGGACAGAACTTAGACTTGAACCGCGATGCAATGAAAGTTGAAACTCCTGAAGTAAGAGGTCTGCTCGATGCATTTAACAAATGGGACCCGGCGGTTTTTGTTGATCTTCACACAACAAATGGTTCATACAGACAGGAGCCGGTTTCGTTTACATGGATGATGAATCCCGCCGGAGATACAAGTTTAATTGCTTATACACGCGACAAACTAATGCCCGCAATTTCCAATACATTATCGAATAAGTATAACACAATGAATTTATACTACGGCGAATTTGTAGATCAGCGGGATCATTCAAAGGGCTGGATTTCTTATGCTTATGAACCTCGTTACATTGTTAATTATGTAGGACTTCGCAACCGTATCGGAATATTAAATGAAAATTATGTCTATTCCGAATTTAAGGACCGCGTAATTGGCACTTATAATTTACTCTGGTCAATTGTTGAAAATGTAATTTCCAGAAAAGATGAAATTAAAAAAACATTAAGAGATGTAGATGAAAAAACTATCACGCGAGGTAATAAAATTTCCGATAAAGATTCGCTTGCAATCGAATCTAAAGTTATCCCGACGAAAGTACCTATAACCGTGAATACTTATGAACTTGAAACCCGCAAAGATGCTAACGGAAGAGAGAGGCTGTTTCCAACAGATGTAAAAAAAGTTGTTACAGTTCCTTATTTAGCAGATTACCTTCCAACTAAACAAGTAAGACTTCCTTATGCTTATATATTAACAGTGAAAGATCCGAAAGTGGTGAATGTTTTAAAAACCCACGGAATAAAATTTGAAAAACTTTCATCGGATACCGAACTGGAAGTCCAGACTTTCAAAATAAAAGAATTAAAACCAGAACAGCGGCTTAATCAGGGTCATTATAATAATCTTATTAAAGGTGAGTTTGTTACAGAGAAGAAAAATTTTGATAAAGGGACGATTTTTATCCGGTTAGCCCAGCCTCTTGCTAATGTTGCAGCATATCTTCTGGAGCCGGAAACAGACGATGGACTTCTTCACTGGAATTTCTTCGATAACTATCTGGTGCCGCAGTGGGGCGGGGGATTTTTACCGTATCCGGTTTATAAAGTGATGAATAAAGTTGAGATCAAGTCGGAAAAAATTTGATGAGAGATTCTGATCCAGAGAATAATAATATTATTATAGACTGAGGTAACCATGAAACGCAATTCTTTATTTATCGCACTGTTGTTTTGTTTGCTGATGATTAATGCGAGTGCCTTATTCTCACAGAGTCCCGGGACGTTTAAAGAGGTTAACGGAACCAAGTTTTTCTGCAACACTATTGGCGAGGGTGATGCAATTGTAATTGTTCATGGCGGACCCGGACTTGCACATGACTATCTTTTTGAACCGTTCAAACAATTAAGCGATAATTACAAATTAATTTTTTATGATCAGCGCGGATGCGGAAGATCGGAGGAATTTAAGGAGGGACAACAAGTTACTATGGAAACGATGGTTGAAGATCTTGAAGGAATCCGCAAAGAATTTAATCTTGACAAAATAAATCTTGTCGGTCAATCATGGGGCGCTCTAATCGCGATTAATTATGTTTTAAAAAATCCAGACCGAGTTAAAAATCTGATTTTACTCGAGCCCGCTCCCGGAAGTAGTGAATATCTTCAGCAAGTTCAGCAGACTATTATGAAGAGATTATCAAAAGAAGAACTGGAACGGCTTATGAAACTTTCGCAAAATCCTGAATTGCGCTCCGATCCAAAATTATTCATCGAATTTATGAATCTCCGGATGAAGACTTATTTCTTCGATTCAACTTTTGCAAAGAAAAAGAATTTCAATTACTTCGACACAGAAAGAATTAAAAAATTCTTTTCAAGCTCGGCTATATTCGGCTCTTATCTTATGAGTTATAATTTATATGATAATATAAAAAACATAAATTGCCCAACACTTATTATTCATGGTGATTATGATGTAATCCCAACCGAGGCAGTTGAAAGAATGGGAAGTGCGATAAAGAATTCAGAGCTGCATGTTGTAGAAAAGAGCGGCCATTTTGTTCATATTGAAAAACCGGAATTCTATTTTTCAACTATCCGGAATTTTTTAAAAAACAGGATTAATTAATTTTTGGTATAGAATGCACTCGAAAAAACAAACAAACTATTTCAACAAAGAAGAATTACAAATTATTAGAGGATTTAAATCACCCGCTGGAATTCAGAAATTCCTGAACGAAACAGATTATAATCCGGATTACATAACCGGCTCTCCCAGAAAAATTATTAAGAGCAGAAAAGCAAACTGTTTTGAAGGCGCTCTGTTTGCAGCCGCAGCGCTAAGAGTAATGGGACACAAACCATTGATAGTTGATCTGATAGCAGAGAATGATGATGATCATGTAATAGCAATCTTCAAACAGAACAATTGCTATGGCGCTGTTGCAAAATCGAATACAACTGTACTCAGATTCCGCGAGCCGGTTTATAAAACCCTTAGAGAACTTGTAATGTCGTACTTCGATTTTTACTTTAATACACTTGGAGAAAAATCATTGCGGAGTTATTCTGCCCCGGTTAATCTATCCCGTTTTGATAAATATAATTGGATGACAACCGATGAGGATCTGGAATTTATCGGCGATTATTTATTTACAATGAAACATTATACTATACTTACCCCCAGAATGATAAGAGATTTGAGTGAAGCCGATAAAGAAGTTGTTAATCTATGTTTTACGGGATCAATAGATGAAGGCTTGTTCAAACCAAAAAAGAAGAAGAGCCGGAGTTAAAATGAAGATTGAAAATGTTAATTACACAATTACAGATTGGAGTAAAATAGAACAAAAAGAGTTTCCCGGAGAATCTGGAAAAGCATTTTGGAGAACTTTTGAAGAAGGTAATCTACGCGTTCGAATTGTTGAATAC
>CAZEBL010000080.1:0-11202 GCA_964510325.1 uncultured Melioribacter sp.
CAGTTCTATTAGCACGGGCAAATTTTTCCGGGTAAGTTTTCAATATCCGTTCAACAATTTCAATTACACTATCAGCTTCGGATTTTGCACCATTATTTTCGAATCGTGCTGCTACATAAACAGACATAAATGCAACATCAAGTCCACCTGCTTTTGCGCGCGGGTAATCAAAATCTCCCGATGCTGTTTTTGAAATATCTTCCCATTTGTTCTGAAGTAATCCCGGAAGATCTATATGTGTATCAATTATGATTAATTCTTTTGAAAGCTGCTCAGCTTGTTTACGAAGTTCTTCCTGCCCATTTATTAAGTTTACCATAGTAAGTACCATTAAAAGAATTGTTATATTTTTTTTCATTTTATTCTGCCTTAATTAATAATCCGTTAATTAAAAAATATAACTAAACCAGATAATTCCAAATAGTAGAGAAATAATTGTAATAATTAAGCCGGATTTAAGATATTCACCGAAAGAAAGATGAATAAAATGTTTTCTTGCAGATTCGGCGACTATAAGATTTGCAACAGAACCGAGTAATGTAAGATTACCGGCGAATGTGGTAGCCATTCCAAGTATCATCCATGCTTGTTCGGTGTTTACCAACGTGGGAATAACCGGTCTGTATAACAAAACAGCCGGTACATTCGATACAATATTACTAAGTATTGCAGATGAAACAGCAAATGAAGTAATACCTTGTGAAATGTATGGAACCAGCGTTAATGTTAAATATTTACCAAAGCCGGCTGTATCAATTGATTTAGTAACAACAAAAAGAGCAGTAAAAAAAACAAGTAATCCCCAGTCAATTTCAAGAAATACTCTTTCTGGTTTCAATCTACGTGTAATTAGAAGTAAACTTGCAGCACCGAATGCTGCCAGTGTAACCGGAACGCCAAGCAAAAATGCAACAATCATTACTACAGAAGAAATTAGACTTTTAATCAGCAATGGTTTGTATGGCTTTACTTTTTCGAGTTCTAATTTTTCGAATCGCGTTCGAGTGAATTCACTTTTATAAATAAGTGTTATTACTACCCAAACAATCAACAATCCCAAAATTGCCGGAGGTGTTTGAAAGAGTGCATATTTAGTGAAAGGAATTCCTGATGATACTCCGATAATCATGTTTTGAGGATTACCAATTATTGTAGCAGATGAACCGATATTTGCCGCAGTAACAAGTGCTATTAAATAAGGAATTGGATTCCGTTTCAAAGTCTTGGTTACTTCGATTACGAGCGGAGTAAATATTATTACGATTGTATCATTCAAAAAAAATGCGGATAGAAAACCTGATGAAAATATTATTAATGCCAATAATTGATTTGGAGATTTTGCAAGTGATATAATTTTGGTTGAGAGGAGCTTAAAGAAACCGCATATTCTTAAGTTACCGTTTATAATCATCATTGAAAAAAGCAGAAGTATGGTATTAAGATCTATTGAATCATAGGCTTGCTGTAAAGAAATACTACCAATAAATATTAGAACTGCCGCACCGACAAGTGCAATTGTTGCCCTGTTCATTCTGAAAGCCGGATAACTTCCAACAGCAATTCCGTATAATGTTAAGATGATTACGAAAAGTGATATGTAGTGATATAGTGTCATACATAATAACTAAAGAATATTAAAGGAAAAGAATTAGAACGCAGATTTTTATGATTATTATGATAAACCATGATCGAAAAAGTCTGCGTTCTATTAATTGCAATTAAGTTTTTCATTTTGATGGAATTAGTATCAATTCCTCTTGAGGAGCAATTAGATATTTTGCACCAGTTTCAGTAACAACCGCCATTTCTTCAACAGAAATAGTTTTAGTCTCTGTTTTAGTGTCATCAATATACCAGCAGAAAAATCCGTCGTAAGCAAACACCTGTCCTGGTTTTAATTTAAGTGCCGAGCTACCCATTGGTTTATCACTTCTTTGAGCACCGCTTAAAGATGGTCCAACATCGTGAGCAACGTAACCAACCGGATGACCAGTACCCCACATAACAGGAAGAGAACCTTGTTGTTTCATCCAATCGCGTTGAGCTTTATCAACATAAAAACCTTCAATACCGGGTTTCATTGTTTCAACAACAATACGGCTTCCGCGTTTAGCATTCTCCCATTTTTTCTGAATGTCTGGAGGAGCTTGTTTTTCTCCCGGTTTTAGAACGTATGCAAACCGTTGAATATCAGTTACCCATATTCCGTAAACTTTAATCCCATGATCGGTTTGAATTATATCTCCGGGTTGGATTACTTTATAAGTAGAATGTGAATGTCCGCGGTCCACACCCGAATTTACATTAGGATTTTGATCCGGCTGCCACGCATCACCAACACCAAATTCTTTCATTCTCTTTTTAATATAACGAGCTACATCGGCATCGGTTGTTTTACCGGGGATAACTGTTTTATAAGCTTCAATTTGAATCTGTTCTGTAAGTAAAGCAGCTTTAGTCATTATTTCAATTTCTGCCGGTAGTTTAACCGAGAGCCAATTTACTACTATTGGATCAGCAGAAACAAGCTTTGCAGATATCTCCGCACCAAGTTCCTTTTCCATTTCAACACGTTGAGTGTAAGAAAGTCCATCCGATAAATTACGCTCAGAACAATTAATTCCAATTTTGGCCGGATTATATTTTTCAATCAGTTTTTTTACTTCGTTCCAAACACTTGATCCTCTTTCAATTTCTATAACCTCATCCTGCAATCCAACATCTTTTAATGCACGTGCTTCTCCTGATGGCGATACCGCAATCGATTTAACTTTATCACCTTGAAGAACAAAAAAGAATGCTGCGGTTCCACCGGCATTTTCACCTCCAACATGAATAGCGAGAGGATCATTATCGTTCTCACGACAAATTACCAGCCAGGAATCGATCTCTGCATCTTTCATTGCAACTGGAAGGAGCTTTTCAATTCTTTCCTTACGAATCGATTGCCATGGATTGTGGGATTCATCGAATGAAAATTCTTTTACCTGTGCAACCGCTAAGGATGAAAAACCTAAAAAAAGTAAAATCGATTTTATTGACGATTTCATTTTGACCTCATTAAATAATTTTGGAATTCTTTTGCCTCTAAATTAAAACTTATAATTCAACTCAATATTTTAATTCCAACCACCAATCACCAATAACCGATAACCAGCAACCCGATCAACCCTCGTGCTTTGTTTTAAATCCTTTCATCATCCATTTTCTTGCGAGTAATAAACTTAATGGACTTATAATTGCAATAAATCCGTAGATAAGCCACATAAACTCTGTATTCATTTGTGCCGGAGGAGTATCTGCCGGGCAGTATTGCATCAAGAACCAGCCGGAATAAAGACTTGTAACAACTTTTGTAAGGAACCACGGAAATTGTCCAATGCCCATATAAATCCCCGTCATATTTTTCGGTGCAATTTCTGCAACCCATTGTAAAAAGCGGGGCTGCCACATTGCCTCACCTATTGTCATGATTATCAGGTATGCTAACAACGTTCCCATACTGGGACCAATTGCTAAAATAAAAGTTGGTGAAGCCATTATAAATGTTCCGATAATCATCATTGTGTAAGCATTTTTCTTTGAGGTGAGTGCAGCTATCATAGGTGTAAGTACAAAAATCAAAATTGGATTGAGATTTACAAAGAACTCAAAATTATCCTGAACAAAACCATCGAATGCGCGGCTTGTGTATAATGGAATTGTTAACCAGTTGTGAGCAAATAAAGTCTGAACGGGAATCAAAACAAAGATGAAGAATAAGAACCGTTTATCTTTCAACGGGAAATTTTTGATATAAAATTTTAGTTTTTCCTTTGCACTCATTTTAGAAAGCTCATCTTCATTTTCTTTCTGGCTTTCATTTTTTTCTTTTGATGCCTCTTCAATTGCTTTTGCTACTGCTTTCTTTGTCATAATAAAATATACAACGGCAATTCCTGCAACTGTTAAAGCGACATAAACCCAGAACACTCCTAAAATACTTGTTGCTTTTCTTACCGGTGGTGATATTAATCCGGGTAAATAACCGCCAAGATTCATTAACGCATATAACATTGCATAACCCATTGCTGCTGTATTTTCAGTCGTGAATTTTTTTACAGCAGCATAAGCAGCCGGTTGATACATTCCGTAACCAATTACAATACCAAGGATTCCCAGCATTGCATAGATATGCGCAGAGCCCCATAAACCCGGTGAACCGAGATGCGGTGCTGTTGATAATAATACTCTGCCGAATAACATAAATGAAAGAGCATATAAAAGTGCTTTCCTAACCCCAACAAGATCAACTGTAGCACCAAGGAATAACATACTCAAAGTAATACCGGCAGTTAAAACACCTACCATATTACCGGCACGGATATCATCGAGGTGTATGTATTCATTAAAATAGATTGCAAGTAAACCAACTACTCCAAAGTATGTTAATCCTTCAAGAATGTAAGAAATATTTAAACCGAGCAGAGATCTTGATGTATGTGCAAGTTCTATAAACGGTTGTGTTACTTCCCAAATTATATTTGCAAAAGTATCTTTTTCGTTTCGCTCAATATTTTGTCGTCCATAAATAAATAGAACAATTATTAAGGCAACCGGCGGAAGTATTAGAGCAGTTATAAACATTGTTATTGCGTTAAACCCTTTACGAATTGCCAATCGTGTTGAACCGAGAAGCAGAACGAAATAAACTATTAATCCCAGACCGATTATAGAAATGAGGAGGTCCATTATTCACCTATATTTTATTTTATAATATTCACTTCACTAATTAATTCTATACCGAATTTATTTTTAACATCCGACATAATTTTTTCTGTATAACTTAATATTTCATTACCGGTAGCACCCCCATAATTAACAATTATGAGTGCTTGTTTTTCGTATGCGCCAACATTTCCGACCCTTTTTCCTTTGTAACCGCATTTTTCAATGAGCCATCCGGCAGATATTTTATAACTTAGATCACTTTGCTGAAAATATATTGCATCAGGGAATTTATTTATGAATAATTGAAATGTTTCATTATCCATCTCGGGATTTTTGAAAAAGCTTCCGGCATTACCCAATAATTCCGGATCGGGCAACCTACTTCTGCGAATATTTCTGACTACCTCACTAACAGTTTCGATTGTCAGTTCATTTTCGGGAATATTGTTCAGTTTATCCGATAGAGACTTATAGGTAAGGTTAAATTTCTTTGCTCGGGATAATTTCAAAATTACTTTTGTAATAATAAATTTATTTTTAAGTTCATTCTTAAATATGCTATTGCGATAACCGAAATTACATTGTGCATTACTTAAGCTCTTTAAGCTTCCGTCATCAAGATCATAATACTCAACGCTATGTAATACATCTTTCAACTCAGTTCCGTAAGCACCAATATTCTGAATTGGCGAAGCACCAACCGAGCCGGGAATTAAACTCAAATTTTCAATTCCGTATAATTTATTCTGAACAGTATATTTAACAAGATCATCCCAAAGTTCACCGGCGGATGTTTCAATTAAAACAGCATCGTCTTTTTCTTCAACTTTACTTATCCCCTTTTTAGAATATTTAAGAACAACTCCATCGTAGTCTCTGGTAAATAAAAGATTACTTCCACCGCCAATAATAAGTAGCTGCTCATTTTTTCTTAAATCGGATTGAATAAATTCATCTAATTCTTTTTCGGAATGGATTTCTAAAAAATATTTGGTAATAACATCAACACCAAATGTATTCAGATATTTAAGAGAGTAATTTTTTTGAAGATTCATTAGCCCGGTAACTTTTGCTGTCAAAATATAAAGCTGTGTTATTCCTTTTTCCAATTAATATTTTTAATGGTTTCCCCATCCGATTGCAACAATATTGCTCCTAATTGATCTGTCCTAAGAATATTTATCCCCATAGAATTAAATCTTTCAATAATCTCAGGACTCGGATGCTTGAATCTGTTAAGGGTTCCTACAGAAATTATTGCATATTGAGGATTAACCTCACTTATAAATTTTTCTCCGCTGCTGGTTTTGCTTCCGTGGTGCCCGGCTTTTAATACATTACTTCGTAAGAAATTCCCGTAATGTTTCATAAAGTAATTCTCTGCTTTAATACCAGCATCACCTGTAAATAAAAATGAATTGTTTCTATAGACCAGTTTGAATACTCCGCTCCGGTCATTCATACTCATATTTCTGTAATTGTGGTTAGCAGTATCATTAAGGATATATAATCTGGTTGCACCAATTCTAAGGATATCTTTACCATAATATTTAACAGGGATATCATTCTTTTTTATTACTCCTTCAAGTTCAGCATCGCTCGATGATGAAAAATCAGGTAATGGTTTGAAAATCTGTTTTACTCGTTTACTCTTAATTAGAGTTAAGTACCCCTTATAATGATCTGCATCGGAATGCGTAATAAAACCGTAATCAATTTTATCTATTCCTAAATAATTTAATAACGGAATCAAAATCCTCTCACCATTATCGAAAAAATCAGTCGCATTCCCTCCATCAATTAAAGCTGATTTTCCATCAGGGAATTTTATAAGTATTGCATCACCCTGTCCAACATCTATGGTAAGCACCGATAATTTATTATGCGGTAGTAAATCACTGTTGTCAATTCTAAACCCGGAAAAAAGTATAAACACAGTTAGTAATAGAATAATAAACTTGGATTTCAAGTTTGATAAACTTTTCCAGATGAAGGCAATAAATAACACTACAGAATAAAATAATATCGAATCGAATAATGAAAATTTTTGGATCGATATAAATGAATGTTCGTAACCCCCGACTAAATGGACGAACGAAAAGAGCAGATAGGATAAAAGCTCATTTGCAGACGCATATGAATATCCGAGGAAGTAAAAAAGTGGTCCGGCAAACAAGGTCATTATTCCAAGTCCAACAATAAATCCAATTAAAGGAATAACAATAAGATTTGCCAGTAAAGCAACAATCGATAATTTATGAAAATATAAAAGCGTAAATGGAAGTGTCCCTATCTGCGCAGCCAATGAAACAGAAAAGAAGAGCAATAGATATTTCAGGATACCCGATTTCAACTTCCAGCGATTAATTATGCGCGACATTGGCGGATACATTGTAACTATTGCTATAACTGCTGAAAAGGATAATAAAAATCCCGGGTTGAACAGATCGGCTGGATTTATCAACAGAATAATAAGTGCTGCAAGCGCAAGTGAATTAATACTATTGTAACTTCGTCCGGTTAACGGTGCAATAACCATTGCTACTGCCATTATTGAAGCACGGACTACAGATGTAGGATGATTTGTGATTACTACAAATAAAAATAATCCGAGGATTGTAAATCCATATCTCAAATATGGATTGAAACGCTTAAACAGAAATACAAATATGAGAACTATAAAACCTACGTGAAGACCCGAAACCGCAAGAACGTGTATTACTCCGGCATTTATGAAATCAATTTTGGTTTCATAATTGATCATGCTCTTATCAGCCAGCAGCAAACCGCGCAATAACGACGTTGTTGAGTTGTTATGGTATTTGCGTATAACGTTATCAATATTTTTTCTAAGGTTAAAGGATAAGTTTTTGAAAAAATCGGATTCATGCGAGATAATTTTAATATCGCTAACACGGTAGATTATTAACAACCCATTTATACCGTCTTCAGTTAAAGTAGATTCATAATCAAATTCACCCGGATTACGCTTATCTCTTGCACGTGCGATAGTCCCTTTTATTTTTACATAATTACCAATTGCAACCGACCCGTAAAAAGAATTTAGATTTGTAGAAGAGTCTTTAACCGTAGAAAGTAGAGTAACCTTACCTTTGTAAAGTTTGCTTTCTGAATAAATTGAATCGATTGATACATAAAAAATAATTCTATCAGGTCGGATCAGATTTATATCCGATATCTTTCCATAAAGATTTACATCTTTAATTACAGGTGATTCAAACGGGTAATTAACTTTTTCACTTTTATTAACTGAGAAGTAAACCATACCAAATGAGAGAATTGATAATATCAATGGAATATTAAACCAGTTGATCAACCGGATTTTTTTTACAGAGTATAATATTATTGATACAATAACAAGTATCGAAAGAGATATGATCAGGTAATTAAGCTGAATGCTTAGAAGTGATTGAAATACAATTCCCGAAATAAAAACCGCAACAAATTTTATGAGCGGATATTTATTCAATCATACATCTCCATAATTGCCGGTTTAATATCAGCAAGAGTTTTAATTTTTTGTGATAGCTCGGACGAATGTTTGCCGAATACCATTCCAATAGCTGGATTAAGAGTGTGCATTTTGATCGATAAGTCTTCAAAATTTCCATGGTCGGAACAAATTATTAGCGTCATATTCTTTTTAAGATTGTGTGTAAGATGAAGAAGGAATCGATCAAGAATTCCGGTTGAATATTCAAGCCAATCTATATTTCTACCATGCCCGAGATGATCAGTGTGAAATATTTCGAACAAAGTAAAATGATTTTGTGAACCGATCCGCAGTAATCTGTTAGCAGCAGTTTCTGGTTGAATTACCGGGAGCTTGTAATTCATCCTTTCTACAAGCCGGCGGTTATCAATCTCTGCGCTCAATGCTCTGCCCTGATGCAAATCCCTGATCTTATTAAGCCGTATTCCAGTTAATAAACAACTGAGTGTTGTAACACTTAATCTCCTTCTACCTGAATTGATGTAATCAAAAAAAACTTTTGGGTATGCATTTACAAAGCTTACTTTTCTTCTTCTTCGCTTAAACTCTTTAAAAATATTTTTTTCTTCTATTATTGGAACTAGAGTTGAATAAGGATAAGGTCCAAAATGTTTGCCTAATATTTTAGGTGCATTAACACCGCAGAATATTGATGTTTGACCCGTTCCGCTTAGTGGAATATCAGGGATACCCATCATTGCATCCACCGGAAAAAAGTATCCGTTTTCACACGATAATTTTTGATTTTTTAAATGAGGGATTGAACCAAAATTTTCCGAGAATGTCTTAAAACCGTATTTAAAGAAAGGATTATTCTCATAATCTTCTTTGCCAATTCCTACCCCATCCATAAAAATCATGATTGTTGAATGCAATTGAATATCCTTTCTTTTAATCCACTCCTTAAATCAGTTACATCAGTTAAATCTGTGTGCTATTCCTTTTCTTTTGATTCTACCAATATTGTAACCGGTCCATCATTAAATATTTTAACAAGCATCATTGCGCCGAAGACTCCGCATTTAACTTTTTTTTCACCAAGATTCTCTTTCATCCTAATAATAAATTTTTGATATAATTCCTCTGCAATTTCAGGACGGGCTGCATCTGTAAAACTTGGACGGTTTCCTCGCCTTGTATCTCCGTATAATGTAAATTGTGATATTACCAGGACTTCTCCATCAATCTCCTTAATGGAACGGTTCATTTTATCATTTTCATCCTCGAATATCCGGAGGTTACAACACTTATCGGCAACAAAAATTAAGTCATCAATACTATCGCCTTCTTTAACACCTAATAGAATAACCATTCCTTTACCTATTGAAGCGGAATAGTTCTCAGAAAGAATTTCTACAGAACCCTCCGATACTCGCTGAACTAAAGCTCTCATTTCTTTATTCCGTAAATTACTCTATCAATCTGCTGATAATCTTTTACAATATTAATCTCCTTAAACCCGTTTTCTTTCATTATCGAACTAACATCGTTTAATTGACCCATTCCGATCTCAAAAAATAGACTTCCACCATCTATCAATCTTTCCATCGAAAATTCAGAAATCTTTCTATAAAATTTTAGTCCGTCTTCATTATCAGTAACTGCATTAACCGGTTCATACAATGTAATTTCTTTTTGCAATTTAGGATATTCTTCAATGCTAACATAAGGTGGATTAGAAACAATTATATCAAACTGCTGATCACTT
Source organism: uncultured Melioribacter sp. (assembly GCA_964510325.1). Lineage (GTDB taxonomy): Bacteria > Bacteroidota > Ignavibacteria > Ignavibacteriales > Melioribacteraceae > DSXH01. The sequence continues at coordinate 9,933 of CAZEBL010000080.1, forward strand.
AAAATACCATTAGAGATAATACTTCCGTTAACAAACTTTATGTTGCTTACATTATTTTTATTTGCATTATGTTGAGCAAGATTAATTGCTTCTTCACTAATATCGAGAGAGATTATTTCAGCATCCGGAAGATTTTTGCCGAGTGCAATAGAAATATTTCCGCTACCACTTCCTATGTCGAGTATTCTTGCACCATTCATTGTATTGGATTTATTCAATATTGTTTCAACAAGAATTTCAGTTTCGGGACGCGGGATTAACACAGAAGGATTAACATCAATTGTTAATCCAAAGAACTCAGTATTACCTACAATATACTGAACCGGTTCAAACTTCCCTCGCCGGGCAATAAATTGTCTGTATAATTCAACTTCGGTTTCTTTTAAGGGTTGATCGAATCTTAAATAAAGATCGAGCCGTTTGCAATTAAGAATATTGGCTAATAGTATTTCTGCATTGGTCCTTGGCGAGTCAATTCCCTTTTTCTCAAAATATTCTGTCGCTAAAGTAATTGCGTTTAATACTGTTAACATATTTTTTCAATATTGCTTATTTAAAATAATAAAGGGGAAGCATCAATTGCTTCCCCTTAATAGAACCTATGAAAATTTTTATTTCTTATAAGTAGTTAATAAATACTCAACTACTGCCTCTGCTTCTTTTGGTTTCAATCCCTGATTAGGCATTGGGGGATATTCTGGATTAACCTTCACAGGATTTAGAACAAACTGAATCAGCTTATCCTTATTACCTTCATACTTGGGCAAAACTTCCTTGTAGGGAGGTCCGACAACTTTACGGTCGAACTGATGGCATGCAATACATTTGCCGTTGTAAATAGCGGCACCATTAACTACTTCAGTAACCAAACCAAATTCTTCTTTAACCTTTTTCTGATAATTTTCGTAATTGGCGGCTAAATTTGCAAATTGCTTTTTGGTAGATGTATCGAATGCATATTGATCCTTTATGATAAGAAATGCAAAAAGTACTACAAAGAGATAGACAAGCAGCGAAGCAAATTTTGCACTGGATTCTTTAAGCATAACATAGAATAATATTACAAGACATAAAACAATTATTAAAGATAAAAGTGCATAGCCGAATACATCATAAGAAAAAGATTCCAACGGTTTGACCATTACGTTCAAAATAATTAGAAGTGGAAGAATTATTGTTGACACAGTGCCGACTTTTAATGCAATATTTTTAACAAAACCTAAATAATCACTGTCGTTAGAATTGTGAGAATCGACTCTGAAATATTTAT
>CAZEBL010000081.1:0-11119 GCA_964510325.1 uncultured Melioribacter sp.
AAAACCCGTCCCCTGAATTTTTCTTCTACCAAAGTTTGTATTAATCCATTAGATAGATTGAATTGCACAATTATAAGTCCACCGATTATTACCAGAAGGACCATCGAAATTAATAATGAGCGGTTAAATGAAAATAAGAAAATCATTACTGGTAAAGTGATAACACTATACATTAAATACTTACCGCGATCAATATATTTATTAACTGTAGCAATAATTAACGCAAATATTACCGCTCCCAGTCCTCTTGCAGATTGAAGGAATCCGTTTGTTGTAGAATCGCCATGCAAAATTTCTACAGCCCATGCTGGGAATAATGTTACAAGTCCCATACCAAACATACTTAGCATAGCAGTAATTAAAAGTACTTCGCGAATTATGTTACTTGTCTTAATATAATTAACCGCTTCTGCAACTTCCTTATATACAGAATTATTATTGTGATGGTGTTCGATCTTTTTCAGATTCATTCTTTTTAAGTTATAAAGCACAGCAAGAAATGTTACACCATTTATTGTAAAACACCATGCCGGGCCGAATAAAGCATATGTAATTCCGCCTAAAGCCGGTCCAACAGCCGTTGCTGTATTAAACATTGTAGAGTTTAGTGCTATTGCATTTACAAGATCTTCTTTGTCAACCAGTTCATTTACAAACGCATGTCTTGTGGGTGCATCAAAGGCGTTAGCAATTCCGTTGAAGAATGCAAAAATTAACAGGTGCCATGCTTTAATAATTCCTGTGAATGTAAAAATTGCAAGTAGAAAAGCCATCGTCATCATTGCTGTTTGTGTTGCATATAGAATATTTCTTCTGTTAAGTCTGTCTGCTGCAACACCGCCATAAAATGAGAAGATCCATGCGGGTACTCCGCTTGCAAATCCAACATATCCAAGGTAAGCAGGAGATTTTGTAAGCTCGAAAATGAAAAACGCAAATGCAGTCGATTGCATCCACGATCCGAAAAGTGAAACCATCTGCCCCCAGAACCAGAGCCGATAGTTTGGATATGCTAATCCGGCAAATGTATTTTTAATAGAGAATTTTCTTTCGGGAATAAATCTCTTTAGACTTCCATCCTCTGGTGGAATAATTACAGTGCTGTTATCCGTAGAGCTATCGGGTTTCAAAATTAATTCCTGATTCTGCCAAGTATTATTAAGCGCACAATTAAATACTTATCTAAAAAAATTATTTACTCTTATCTAAATATTTTGCAACGTCCTTTGCAAAGTATGTTAATATCATGTCGGCACCTGCACGTTTAATTGCAACAAGCGATTCAATCATAACACGTTCTTCATCAATCCAGTTATTTCTGCCGGCAGCTTTAATCATAGCGTATTCACCGCTAACCTGATAAGCAGCTGTCGGCATTCCGAATTTTTCTTTAACACGCCATATAATATCCAGATAGGCACCGGCGGGTTTTACCATAATCATATCGGCGCCTTCTTCAATATCGCTTTCGGCTTCACGTAATGCTTCGTTACTGTTACAAACATCCATCTGATGAGATCGTCGGTCGCCAAATGCCGGGGCAGATTCTGCAGCATCGCGGAATGGTCCGTAAAATCCTGATGCATATTTAACTGCATAACTTAAAATAGGAATGTGATTAAAACCTTTGTAGTCGAGTGCCTTACGGATTGCCGCGACGCGTCCGTCCATCATATCCGATGGAGCGATTATATCAGCACCGGCTTCTGCGTGAGAAACAGCTTCTTTTGCAAGTAAAGAAACAGTTTCATCATTTAAAATATTTTCTCCTTGTAAAACTCCGCAGTGTCCGTGCGAAGTGTATTCGCATAGGCAGACATCTGTAATCACAAGGAGATTTTTAACTTCAGCTTTAATTGCGCGGACTGCTTGCTGGATGATTCCATTAGGATCATAAGCCCCTGATCCAACTTCATCTTTATGATCCGGAATTCCAAACAAAATAACAGCCGGAATACCGAGTTGAGCAACTTCCTTGCATTCTTTTACTACAACATCAATAGACATCTGGTAAACACCGGGCATTGAACGAACTTCGTTCTTAACATTATTACCGGGAACAACAAATAGAGGGTAGATTAAATCATCCTTTGATAAAGATGTCTCGCGAACCATGTTGCGGACAAGTGGATTATATCTTAATCGTCTTAATCTTTTTGTGGGATATGTTGCCATTTTGAACTCCTTTATTGAATGCAGAATTCAGAGTGCTGAATGTAGAATGATATATATTGCTTTCAAGTACTATTGTTTAATTGAATTTACTTTTGCTGTTTTAATACTAGTGACTAGTAATCTTTCAATCTCATCACAATCTTTAAATAAACTTTCGAATTCATGATCATTTATTAAATCAGCAGAATGAAAAACTTTTAACCAAAAATCTGTTTCTCTGGATTCTTTTAATGATATATCTAATTTGTTAATAAAATCTTTTTTTGAATGTGCGCTTTGAGCTTCAGAAACATTAGCACCAATAGATGTTCCCGACCTTAATAGCTGTTCATAAAGGGAGCGCAAATTTCTATCTTTTTTTAATAAATATTTATAAAATTTAACAATTCTAACTGCAAATCTGAAAGATTTTTCATACAGAGGATTAGAATACCCTACTTTAGGTTCTTTAACTGTATGTGTATTTCTCTTGGACATATCCATTCCGATTTATTAAAACTCTGCATTCTTCATTCGATATTCTGAATTCGTTTCATAGTAATTTCAGAATTCTTTATACAGTCTCCCACAGATATCCCACCCCGGAAATTTCCGCTTATAAAAATTCCTTTATGCTCATTTTCAAATTTATCAAAATAGTTTTCATGTTCTATGTACCCGAGATTGTACTGAGGGATAGCTTTATTCCACATTCTATCCTTAATAAAGAGAGGTTCATTTGATATATTCATAATTTGCTTAAACTCAATTAGAACTTTTTCTATCAACTTTTCTTTTTCAAGATCGAACAGATAAGGCGAGCGGGCACCCCCTATAAAAAGTGTAAACGCAGCGTTTTCATTATTACAACGGTTTGGAAAAATTGTTGAACTCCAGATAGCACCTAAAAAACTCTTCTTCTCTTTTGATGGGATTAAAAATCCAAATCCATCAAGCTTCCTTCGTATATCTTTCTTGTTGAATCCAAGAAACAATACCATAACAGGTGGATAGTAAATTGCCCGGGCATGCTTTTCAAAATCAGAATCCAGATTCGAAAATATTTGCGTTGCTGAATGAACTGGAATAGTCGAAAGAACAAAATCTGTATTAATTTCTTTTAATTCTCCATTATGCTCATATTTTACAATCAAATTATTCACTCCTCGCTCAACACTCTTAACGTTACTTTCGTATTGGATTTTATTCTTCAATTTAGCTGCAATTGCTTTCGGGAAACTCTGCATACCGTTAATAAACGAAAACATCTTAGCACTTTGCTTCGATTGTTCAGCACGTCTTTTTCTTTCCCGGGCACCTTTAATCATTCCCTTAACCAATCCACCATAAACTTCTTCAAGACGGTAGAGCTTTGGGAAAGCGGATTTTACACTTAGCTTATAAGGATCACCGGCAAATACTCCGCTTACAAAAGGATCGATTGCATAATCAAGAAATTCCTGACCTAATCTTCTCTTTACAAACTGAGCCATGCTCTGATAATAACCATCATCCGATTTACCAATAAAAGGTTCCGCCATCACACGGAACTTTGCCCTTGAAGAAAATAATTTTGTTGTTACAAATGCAGCTGGTGATGTAGGCAATGCATGTAACTCACCGTTGCGTAATATGTAACGTTTATTTGAAGATTCATTAGCATAAATCATTTCATTGGACAAGCCGATATCATCAACTATCTGGCGAATTAGAGGAGTAGTTTCCAGTCCGGAATTAGGACCGGAATCAATTAGGAAGCCGTCTTCAATTAAGGTTTCCATTGCACCGCCGGCTTCCTTTTTAGACTCCAGTATTGTTATTTCGTAACCATTTTTATTAAGCCAGTATGCAGTTGCTAGACCTGAAATTCCTGCCCCAATTATTACAACACTTTTTTTATCACTCATTCAATATCAACCAATAATTATTTTATTCTACAATTAATTAATCTAATCCTCTGCGTTTTAACAAAGCATCAACTTTAGGTTCTCTTCCTCTAAATTTTTTATAGAGAGCCATTGAATCTTCCGAACCGCTCTTGGCAAGAATATAATTTCTAAAAGCATCTGCGGTTTTCTTATCGAATAAATTACCTGTTTCAACAAACGCATCGAAAGCATCTGCATCCAGAACAGCAGCCCAAATATAACTGTAATAACCTGCAGCATATCCGCCAAGTATATGTCCAAAGTTTGTACTCTGATAACGCGATTCAATTTCCGGAATCAATCCGATTTTTTTGTAAACATTTTTTTCGAATTCAGTTACATCACGTTCTTTATTATCGGTTAACATGTGCCAATCCATATCAAGAAATGAAGCAGCTAAATATTCAACAGTTTCAAATCCCTGATTAAATAATCTGGAATTAACAATTTTATCAATCAACACATCAGGAATAACTTCGCCGGTTTGATAATGTTTGGCATACATTTTAAGTACTTCCGGTTCTAATGCCCAGTTTTCCATTATTTGTGATGGAAGTTCAACAAAATCTCTTGGTGTGTTTCTTCCACCGGGATAATCATAGTTGGAGAAGAGTGAATTCAAACCATGACCAAGTTCATGAAAAAGTGTATTTACTTCGTCAATACTCATCAATGCGGGTTTATCCGCAGTTGGTTTAGAAAAGTTACCCACATTATAAACAAGAGGAGTAATAAATTTACCTTCGATGTTCTGCTGCCCTCTAAATCCACTTGACCATGCACCGCTCCTCTTACCGTCCCGCGGATAATAATCGCTGTAGAAAATACCGATATGTTTTCCATCCGATTCCTGTACTTCAAAAACTTCAACGTCGGGATGGTAAACTTCTATATCATTCCTCTTGATAAACTTAATTCCGTATAATTTTGATGCAACTTCAAAAGCACCGGCGCGAACATTTTCCATTTTGAAATAAGGTCGAAGCATTGCCTCATCAAGATCATATTTTTCTTTTTTAACTTTTTCTGCGTAATACCACCAGTCCCATGCAGCTAATTTGAAGTTACCTCCTTCTTTATCAATAATATTCTGCATATCTGCGACTTCCATTTTTGCTCTCTTTATTGCTGGAATCCAGAGGTCATTAAGGAATTTATAAACATTGTCCGGATTTTTTGCCATGTTCCGTTCAAGAACAAAATCTGCAAATGTTTTATAACCGAGTAAGTTTGCTCTATCAACACGTAAGGAAGCAACACGCGAAACAATTTTCTTGTTATCAAACTCGTTGTTATTATTACCACGGTTTATGTATGCCTTAAATAATTTTTCTCTAAGTTCTCTTTTTTGTGAATACTGAAGAAAAGGAATAAAGCTTGGTTTTTGCAATGAGAATGCCCACTTACCATCCATGTTCTTTGACTTAGCAAGTTCAGCCGCAGAATTTATAACATCTTCAGGCAACCCAATCAAATCTTCTTTTTTATCTATTACAAGTGCAATTGCATTGGTTTCTTTAAGAGCATTTTCACTAAATTTTAAACCGAGCATCGAAAGTTCCTGATTAATCTGTCTAAGCTTTTCTTTACCGGTATCATCAAGTTCGGCACCGCTCCTTACAGCATTTTTGTAATAGTTCTCTACAACATTTCTTTCTATTTCGGTCAGTTTATCTTTATCCATATAAACGGATTTAATTCTGGGAAAGAGTTTATCGTTGAGAGCAATATCGTCACGGTGTTTTGCGAGCATCGGGGTTGTAACGCGTGCAATTTTTTGAATTTCATCGGTAGTATTTGCACCGTTAAGTGCTCCAAACACACGGTTTACTCTACCAAGGAATTCGCCTGATTTTTCAAGAGGAATAATTGTATTCTTAAACGTTGGTTTTTCAGGGTTTTTTATTATTGCATCAATCTCTGCTTTTTCAAGCCGGATTCCTTCTTCAATTGCCGGAAGAAAATGTTCAACTTTGATTTCGCTAAATGGAGGAGTTTCGTATGGAGTTTTCCATTCTTTGAAAAACGGGTTCTCGATATTTTTATTCTGTGCATTTGTCATAGGGACACTTATTAATAATGTGATAAATAGAATTAATTTTGATTTCATGGTTTCCTCGTTTTTTCATTTATCAAATAGATGTCAGGAGTGAAATAGAAATTCAACTTTATATGAATCTAAATTTCATTCTTCACAAGTTCTTTCAATGCATCAATAAACAGTTGGGAATCGTTTAATCCTTTCATTACAACATAACTTTCTATTCCGCACTTATCCGCAACATGCCGGTATTCAATGTCAAGTTCAAATAAAGTTTCAATATGATCCGATACAAAACTTATTGGAATAATTAGTAGATGTTTATTTCCCTTATTTGACAATTCTTCAATCATGGTATCCGTAGCGGGTTCAAGCCATTTCATCGGACCGACTTTACTCTGATAGCAAAGATGATGTTTATGAGAATAATTCCGTTGTTTCATTACAGCTTCTACAGTTTGCTTAATCTGCGTGCTATAGGGATCCCCCTTTTTTACCAAACTAACAGGTGTGCCGTGTGCACTGAATACAAGCTGAACATCGTTTCTAATAATTTCCGAAAAACTCAAAAGAGCTTCATCAATACGCTGATTAATTGCAGACACATAAACGGGATGATCATAATAACTGTTTATAAGTACTAATTTTTTTTCCTCTCCTTTATAATAGCGTTTCCATTCATTAAAAGAAGAACCGGTTGTTGTAATTGAATAGTGAGGGTAAAGCGGAAGAAGAATAATCTTTTCGTAATTACCGGCTTCAACTTTTTCAACAATTGTTTGTGTTAAAGGTATCCAGTAACGCATTGCAACTAACACATCGGTAGTAGAGTTAATTTTTCTTAACTCAACCTCTAATTTATTTCTCTGAATTTCAGTCCATTCATTTATTGGAGATTTACCACCAATAAGCTTATACTCTTCAATTACTTTAGGAGCTCTTCTACTCGAAATTAGCTTGGCAAATGTTTTTTGTCCGAATGGGATCATAAAAATATCCGGATCGCAAAATAGGTTATATAAAAAAGGTTCTACAGCTTCAAGAGAATCGGGTCCGCCAAGATTAAGCAAAACAACAGCAGTTTTGTTCAAAAGTTATCCTTTCTTTATAAAATGCACGGCAAATTTAAGGAATTTCAGCTAAGTATTTTAGTCAAAACAGATGCGCTTTTTTCAAAGTCAATTTAATTTTGCCTCCTCGATAAAACAATTATATTGAGTTATTCAGGATATTTCATTAAAATAAGCCGGGAATAAAAGAGCAGAATACAATATGAAAAAACCTACTATCTTATGTATTTCCAGTTATGAAAAAGGATTCGATTTCTTAAAACAAGCTAAAGAGGAGGGGAGCAGAGTATTACTTCTAACTTCTCAAAGTCTTCATGATGTTCAGTGGCCGAAGGAGAGTATTGATGAAATTTTTTACATGCCTGATGTAAATAAAGAGTGGAATATCGATCACATGATTAATGCTGTTAGTTTCTTAGCACGCAAAGAACAAATTGATAGAATTGTTGCACTCGATGACTTTGATGTAGAAAAAGCGGCGCGTTTAAGAGAACATTTACGTGTACCCGGAATGGGAGATACAACTGCAAGGTATTTCCGCGATAAACTTGCCATGAGAATGAAAGCTGAAGAAGAGGGAATTAGTGTACCGCCATTTGTACATATTTTGAATTATGAAAAGATAAAAAGCTATCTCTCCAATGTAGAACCTCCTTACGTATTAAAACCGAGAATGCAAGCCGGGGCAATAGGAATTAAAAAAATTAATAATGAAAATGAACTATGGAAGAATCTTGATATTCTTGGCGACCGTCAATCATATTTTCTTCTCGAAAAATTTATCCCTGGAAATATCTATCATGTAGATAGTATTATTGTTAACAAGGAGGTATTATTCTCCGTTGCAAGTCAATACGGATTACCACCAATGGAAGTTGCACACGAAGGAAGAGTTTTTTCCAGCAGAACTATGAAACGTGGTTCAAGAGATGAAAGAAAACTAATTGGAATGAATGATCACCTGTTGAAATCACTTGGACTTCTGAAAGGTGTTTCTCATTCAGAGTTTATTAAAAGTAACGATGGAAAATTTTATTTTTTGGAAACATCGGCAAGAGTTGGCGGGGCTAATCTTGCTGACCTTGTTTATTATGCTACTGGAGTTAATTTATGGAGAGAATGGGCGAAACTTGAACTGAATGAAAAGTATAAAATTCCTAAAGCGAAAATTGAATACGCAGCAATTCTTCAATCACTTGCAAAACAGGAATGGCCCGACATGAATTCATTTAACGATCCTGAGGTTGTGTGGCGGTTAAAAAAGAAATTCCATGCGGGTTTAATAATTGCCTCACCTAATTACGATAGAATTGATGAACTGGTTAAGAATTATACTGAAAGATTTTATAATGAATTTTTTACTTCGGCCCCCGTTCCGGATAAACCGACTGAATAAAGTGTGATAATTATCATTATCTGTTTATTAAACATATTCTATTTTGAATCCAACAATCAGGAGAACTTATGAAAAAAATATTTTCTGTTATGCTTTTATTGATTTTTGTCTTAATTAATGTTGCATGTTCGGATGAACCGGCCAGCATAAGAGTAAAGAATGAGAGAACAAACAAAGCAAATGTTCAGATTAAACAAGCAGACGGAAATACAATTAACATTAATGATGTATCGGGTGGAGCTACATCAGCATACAGAGATGTTGTTGAAGGTGCAACAATTGCCACTGCAGTTATTCAAAATGAACAAACTTCTCCATCTGCTTCTTTTACAACAACAACTAACAGGAATTATACGATAGTAATTACTTCAACTAATCCGGCAACCTTAAGAATCGATTCTGCGGATAAGTAGTTTAATGTGAACGATGCGGTGTAATAGCCGCATCCATTATACTGTTCGTGAGTATTTTGCCGTATCGGTTTTTTGCTCGATATACCAATCGAAACACATAGCAATATTTCTAATCAGCAATCTGCCCATTTCAGTAATAATAATTTTTCTATCCCGTATTTGAACAAGTTTGTCTTCAATGAATTCTTTTAAACCATCAATACTTGATGAAAAATATTTTTCGAATTCTATATTAAATTTCGCTTCAACGTCTGAAAAATCAAGCTCAAAATCGCACATTATTTTTGTAATCACATGTCTTCTTAAAAGATCGTCATCGCTCAAAAAGTAACCGCGCTCAATTGGTAAAGTATTTTCGTTAAGAAGATTGAAATACTCAACTTCTTTCTTCACATTTTGAGCATAGCATCTTCCAACCTGGCTAATACTTGTTATTCCAAACCCATAAAGATCCGCACCGGCATGTGTGCTATAACCCTGAAAATTCCGATAGAGTTTTTTATTACGCAAAGCAACGGCAAGTTCATCATCCGGTTTTGCAAAATGATCCATTCCTATAAATACATACCCGACGCCGGTTAATTTTTCGATTGTCATTTTAAGAATTTGTAGCTTCTCTTCCGGCAAAGGTAAATCTTCGGGCTTAATTAATGCCATGTGTTTTTTCATCCATGGAACGTGAGCATAGTTAAAGACTGCAATACGATCCGGTGAAATATCAATTATCGCCTCAACGGTTTTTACAAACGAGTCCGCAGTCTGAAATGGTAAACCGTAAATTAAATCAAGATTGATACTCTGGAATTTCAATTCTCTAATCCAATTTACAACCTGTCTTGTCATTTCCTCGGGTTGAATTCTGTTAACTGCTTTTTGAACTTTCTCGTTAAAATCCTGAACGCCCATACTTATTCTATTAAATCCGGAGTTCCTAAGTGCAATAAGATGTTCTTTGGTTAAACCGCGTGGATCAATTTCGCAACCCTGTTCTGCATTGTTTGCAAATGTAAAGTTCTGGTTGATATATAATTTTAAGTCGCTTATCTCGTCCGGATTAAGATGCGTAGGGGTTCCGCCGCCCCAGTGAAGTTGAACTACTTTACGTCCATCAACGATATAAGAGCGAAGTAAGTCAATCTCATTCTTAACATATTTTATATATTCTTTTATTCGATCTCTATTACGTGTTATTATCATATTACAACCGCAGAAGTAACAAAGTGTATCGCAAAAGGGAATATGAAAGTAGAGAGAGAGTTCAGGTGGATTATTCTGGTTATTGGTGCGAATTACTTCATCGAGATATTTCTCGGCTGTAAATGTGGCGTTAAAATGCGGAGCCGTAGGATAACTTGTGTAACGGGGACCTGGCCTATCGTATTTTTTAATTAACTCTATATCAATGTTAAACATAATTCACCTTTTAAAATAAAGAATCACTTTATTCAAAGAAGAAACGAATCGCTTCGTACCAAAATCATTTTTATAATTTATTTGATAAATATTTTATAAAATTCGCTAGCTGCTGTGATATTTCAATACAATCATTTTTCATAAGTTCATAAAAATCTTTTTCGATATAATTCAATTTATCGCACCGACCGAACCGTTTGAGTAATATAAAAATTTTATAAAATCTCTATCACTTCCTCTTTCAAATCCTTCTGCAATATTATTCATTACTGAAACAGCGGCTCTTTGGATTTGATCTTTGAATCCATAGTCCTTAAGATACTTCGAATTATCAATCCTATAAATACGAACGGATAAATCTTTTGCCTTTTTATAAATAGGTAAGTCTTCAAAGGTCTTCAAACCAATCTTTCCTTCTTTGAGTCACTTCTTTGTGACGATTCTTTCCTTCTTTCTTTTATATACCCAACACTCAATGAAAACGTAAACTTTCTTTCTTTACAACCTCAACAAGGTATTTCAAGTTTTCCGGATCAACATCTGGCAAAATTCCGTGTCCTAAATTGAATATATGTCCGGTTCCTTTACCAAATGATTGTAGAACTTTTATTGCTTCCTTATTAATTTTTTCTTTGGGTGAATAAAGTATTGTAGGATCGAGATTACCTTGGAGAGCAACCTTATCACCAATTAAACTGCGGGTT
>CAZEBL010000082.1:0-4465 GCA_964510325.1 uncultured Melioribacter sp.
ATTTTGGAATTAAAAAAAATACTTGGTGAATCAGAACCAATAAAAAAAATTAAGGAGCAAATAGTAAATTATTCAAAAAGTAAAGCTCCTGTTTTAATCAGCGGTCATTCAGGTACGGGAAAAGAACTTGTTGCATACAATATTCACTATTCCGGTCCGCGCAAATACGAAAACTTCATTCCAATTAATTGCGGCGGAATTCCTGATCAGCTGATTGAAAGTGAATTATTTGGTTATGAAAAAGGAGCTTTCACAGGAGCCGAAAAAGGAAAGCCCGGATTGTTTGAACAAGCTAATAATGGAACAATATTTTTAGATGAAATTTCTGAACTACCTATGACCTCTCAGGTAAAATTGTTAAGAATACTTCAAGACGGGGAAGTTGAAAAACTGGGAAGAACAGATAAAATAAAAGTTGATGTGCGTGTGATTTCTGCTACTAATAAAAATCTGGAAGAGGAAATTGAAAAGAAAAATTTTAGGGAGGACCTTTATTATAGGTTAAATGTTTTACCGATTAATATGCCTCCGCTTCGTGAAAGAAAAGAAGATATAATCCTTCTAGTAGATCATTTTCTTAATCAATATTCAATTGATATGGGAAAGGAACCGCCCGTACTGGAGGGGGAGGCAATTAAATTTTTAAATGACTATTACTGGCCGGGAAATATTAGAGAGTTAAAAAATCTTGTTCAGAGAATACTCTTTTTTGATGACAAATATATTTCAGTCCAATTACTTGAAAACGCTCTTGGTAAAAAGGTTTCTAATCTTGAAAATTATTTTGGTAATGATGGAATAAGCTTCAAAAATCCGGAAGGAATTATTCCTCTAAGACAGATGGAAAAAATATTCAGAGAAAAATATTTTAAGTTCATCCGCAATCAATCCAGTTCCGATTCAGAAGCTGCAAAGAAACTTGGAATTGCTCCTCCAAACTATCTTCGCATGTGTAAAGAACTTGGTTTAAAATAATTATTAAAATAATAAACTCTTCTTATCAAAATAATAAGGTTGCTCTTTGTTCTTATTATATTTGTTTATTATAAGTCTTCATTTGCTGTTAATCATTTCCAAATTAATGGTATTCATTTTGTAATTCATTAATAAAAGAATCGGGATTTTATGACCGTAAAAAAAAATCTTTTTTACATTTTACTTTTTTCTCTTTTTTTTTCTGATTTTGTTTTAAGTCAAACAGCAACACTTGAAGCAACTCTTAGTTTAAAGGAGCATAACGAACAGAAGGTTCCTTACCAGAACAATATTCCTCTTCCAACTTTTGAAAAACAAAAATTCAGAGAAATTATAGATCTTGGAGGAATCTGGAAAAAATTAAGATTCGCTGCAAATGACAACCTCTCGTTATTAAAACGTGAACCGGCAACTATCTCTTTAATTGAAAACGAAGCTAATGGAAGATATTTAACCGGATATGATGATTCCTCTTGGGAAACAAAACTTATCCCTGGCGTTGAAAATAAATTAAATGCTATTAATGTTACACCGGAATTTTATAATGATGGAATTTGGTACCGGAGGAAATTCAATCTAGAACCTGTTAATATTGGCAAATTTATCAAACTGATTTTTTATTCTGTTAATTACACTTGTGATGTTTGGATAAACGGTAATTATGTAGGTTACCATGAAGGTGGTTATACTCCATTCGCATTTGATGTTTCGTCATTTCTAAATTTTGGATCTGAGAATGTAATTGCTGTAAGAGTAGATAATATTGCATGGAATTCAAGAAATGATATTGTACCTTACACAACGCCGGATTGGTTTAATTATGCAGGTATAATTCATGATGTCTATCTGGAAATCTCTGACCCAATTTCGGTTGCACGGGCTGATATTGTATCAACTGACCTAAGCGGAAATTTTGAAGCCAAAGTTATAATTCAAAATATGAAAAATATTGACAGAAATGTTACAGTGTCTCTGAATGTTTTTGAAGCTTCCATAAACGATAACAATATTCAATCCGAATATTCCTCCGACCTTAAAGGCAATGAAGTTGCAGTTACTGGTGAGGTCCAACAAGAAATAAATGTTACTGCTCAAAATATTTATTTATGGAAAACAAATCTTAATATTTCTAATCCTAAGTTCTGGTCGCTTAAGTCTCCCAACTTATATATTCTTACAGTTACTATTAAGCAAGGGTCAGAAATTATAGATCAATACCATACACAATTTGGATTAAGGTCCATTTCATTAAGTAATGGCAGATTTCTATTAAATAATAGAATTTGGTTTCTAGTCGGTCTGGCCAGGCATGAAGAACACCCGGATTATGGAAGAAGCTTACCTAAATCAATTATTTATTCGGACTTAAAAATGGTGCAGGATTTTAGAGCCTTATACCTTAGGACTGCGCATTATCCAAATCATCCATACACATATTTAATTGCTGATAGGTTAGGTCTTGCCATAATGGAAGAGATACCTGTTTATTGGTTCGATACTGCTCAATCTTGGATTATACAAAACACACAAAGAAAGATTCATCTTCAAATGTTTCGTGAAATGGTGTTCAGAGATTTCAACCGTCCTTCAATTCTAATGTGGAGCGCGTCAAATGAATGTCTAGACGTTCCGAATCGAAAGATATTTCATGAATTGCTTGCTTCTGACCGTTCTAGTTATTTTGATGGTAGAATTCTAACACAATCCGCCGCAGCAGATAGACCAGGTCCTTCGGATGATTCTCAAAATCCTCTTGACGCAGCTGGCTGGACTATGTATTTCGGCGTGTTTCATAAATACAATCTACCACAGCCAAAACTTGATGAGGCATTCGGCGGTACGTTTAGTTTTCTTAATAATGCAAAAAATAATTTCCCATCCAAACCAATTATTGCCACAGAATTCGGTTATTGGTCTTCTGAGAATAATTCTACAACTACAAACCAGACTTTTATATTCGATGAAACCTTTAGAGCCTTTAAACTTCATGCACCATATAATGAAGCCGGCAATCTTCAATCCTACGGTAATCTATTCGGTGTTACATGGTGGGCGCTTTTTGATTGGTATCAATATAGAACCGGTGGTTGGCAAACAATGGGTTTAATGTCGATGGACAGAAAAACATTAAAACCAGTTGCAAATACTCTTAAAATAAATTATTTGCCGTTTTATAGTAAAGAAGGAATTGTGGTTGATGTTAATAAAGAATTTGAAGAAATTCCTTTTGCTATGAGCTTAGACCAAAATTACCCAAATCCTTTTAATCCTATTACAACAATAAGGTTTTCTGTTCCTACCAGATCATTTTACTCATTAATAATTTATGATCTGCTCGGGAAAGAAGTTTCAACTCTTTATAAGGGAGAACTTCAACCAGGAAATCATACAATTAATTTTAATGCAAATCTGTTCTCTTCTGGTGTTTATTTCTATAAGCTCTTTGGGAATAATTATAGTATTGTGAAAAAAATGATGCTAGTTAAATAGGTCGAAAAATCGGGAATTCAATTATGAAAATTAACAAGGTAATTATATTTCTTCTGATCCTTGTATCAATTAGCTGTACTGGTCAGTCCACTGAAAGTGAAGCCAAGAAAGAGGGTGAAATATCCGGCTGGACCTTAATCTGGTCCGATGAATTTGATAAGGATGAATTACCGGATGTTAGAAAATGGAGTTATGATGTTGGTGATCACGGTTGGGGAAATCAGGAATTACAGTATTATTCTTCATATCGATCAGAAAATTCAAGAGTTGAAAATGGTAAATTAATAATTGAAGCAAGAAGGGATTTTTTTAATGGAAAAGAATATACTTCTGCCAGATTGGTTACGAAATCAAAAGGAGATTGGACTTACGGACGATTTGAAATTAGAGCCAAGCTGCCAACTGGTAAAGGAACTTGGCCGGCTATCTGGATGCTTCCTTCTGTTTGGAGCCTGGGAAATGGCGGATGGCCTGATAATGGCGAGATCGATATAATGGAACATGTCGGTTATAATCCTAATGTAATTCATGCTTCAATTCACTGTAACAAATATGTTCATACAAACGGAACCCAAAAAACTGCTACACTAAACGTTTCCGATGCAACAACTGCATTCCATAATTATATCCTGGAATGGAACGAAAACGAAATTAGAGCTTATGTTGATGACAAAGTATACTTTAGTTTTAAAAATGAGAATAAAGGTTGGGAATACTGGCCTTTTAGCAAAAGTTTTCACCTCATAATAAATATTGCTATTGGCGGTACGTGGGGTGGGGCTCAGGGTGTTGACAATTCAATTTTTCCTCAAAAGATGGAAATTGAATACGTGAGAGTTTATAAAAAGAATTAGTTAATCCTTCGTAATGAAGTTTTATTATTATGATAATGAAAGGTTATTATAATAATAAGTACTATCTGCTTCAGTAGGTAATTAATCTCAAAAAACAATTAAAAAATTGAATAAGTTAGTCATATCATGAAAAGAGTTTTTATCGT
>CAZEBL010000082.1:4475-10988 GCA_964510325.1 uncultured Melioribacter sp.
AATATCAATCTTTATTGTAATTGGGATTGGACTCCATTTTAGGAATAAAGATTCCAATACAAGCGAATATTTTTTAGCCGGTAAAAATCTCGGATGGTTTGCAATCGGAATCTCAATATTCGCTACAAATATTTCAAGCGAACATTTTATTGGCTTGGCAGGTTCTGGTGCTTCGAGAGGTTTAGCCGTTGCGCAATTTGAATTAATTGCCATATTCCTTTTGATCTTATTAGGTTGGTTCATTACTCCGATTTATAAAAATTTAGGTATTAGCACTACACCGGAATTCTTAGAGAAGAGATTCGATTCGGCTAATAGAAAGTTATTTTCAGGGATTTCAATCTTTACTTATGTTGTTACAAAAATTCTTGTTACGCTTTTTGCAGGTGGAATATTATTCAACATGATATTTGGCTGGGGTATATTTACCTCAGCAGTTGTAATTGTACTATTAACAGGTCTTTATTCTCTCATCGGAGGATTCTCGGCAGTAATTAAAACCCAGGTTTTCCAAGGAATATTTTTAATACTTAGTACAGTTGTTCTTACAATTTATGGTCTTTCAGAAGTTGGTGGATTTACAGGACTGCAAGCAAAATTACCTGTATCCTATTTCCAGATGTTTAAGCCAATGAACGATCCTGATTTCCCTTGGACCGGAATTATTTTTGGAGCTCCAATAATAGCTTTCTGGTACTGGTGTGCTGATCATTATATTGTTCAAAGAGTGCTTGGTGCAAAAAGTATTGATGATGCAAGACGAGGGACTCTGTTTACCGCGCTCCTTAAAATTTTACCATTATTTGTCCTGGTTCTTCCCGGTCTTATAACTGTTGCTTTATATCCGGAAGCAAAAGGTGATATTGCATACCCTACACTTCTATTGAGCGGAATAATTCCATCTGGAATAAAAGGATTTATAATTTCCGGATTCCTTGCAGCCATGATGTCTTCTTTATCTGCCTCATTCAATAGTATTGCAGCTCTATATACACTCGATTTTTACAAACCCAAACATCCCGAAGCATCTGAAAGAACACTTGTGCTTATTGGTAGAATGTCGACAGTTACAATTATTTTTATTGTTCTTCTATTTGTCCCCTTTATAAAATTGATGAACTCTCATATCTATATTTTTCTACAGGGAACTCAGGCATTTATTAGCGCACCTATTGCTTCTCTTTTTCTATTTGGTTTTCTATATAAGAAATTACATTCTAAAGCTGCTTTTATTTCACTCCTGTTAGGGGAGTTAATCGGGATATCACGTTTTGTGTTAGAATTTCTTGCAAATTCCGGGTCTATTTCGAATAAATTAATTCTGCAGTTTGTGCAAATAAACTATTTACATTTTACAATCTTTTTATTTATCGGAACATCTTTGTTTCTTCTAGTATTATCAAGTGTTCTTAAATACGCAGAAGACGATTTAAAACTTAAAAATAATTTTTTTGCACTGAGTTACGGACTAAACGAAAAAGGATTATTAGTATCATCAACTTTTAGAACACAGGTTTTAGTCTCGGTTTTAATTCTGATACTGACATTGAGTATCTGGTATTTATTTGTTTAATAAATATAAATGGATCTATTACCGATTAAATAATAAATGCGCTTTAATAATAAAGTGATAATTAAATAGGAGGAGTACAAATGAAGAAATTTTTTATCATTATAATGTTATTTTTTGCCGCAACACTTAATGCTCAGTGGCTTGTACAATCATTTGAGTCAACTGCAGCGGATAGCTTTTTTAACCATCCTATCCAAGGTAATTTGCGTGGTTTAGGAACAGGTGGAAGTTATGCAGTACTAACCGATGAACCAACTGCACATCAGGGTTCTAAGTCGTTAAAAGTTGAATGGCATGTTAATACTACAGAATCCTGGGGTGGTTTTGTTCAATTAATGCACCTAACACCGATCTCAGCGCCGGGAAAACCATATTTTGATTTTAGTATGGCAGATCATATTAGTATCTGGTACAACAATCTTACTCCATCTTCAAAACCGAATTTTGTTCATATGAGATTTAAAATTCATGAAGCTGGCGGCGAAGCTAACTATTGGAATTCTGCTGCCGATCATGAAGACTGGTATTTTGAGACAGCAGTACCTTACGATGCAACCCCGGGGTGGAAAGAACTAATTATACCTCTTAAAACTATTGAAGGTTTTGATGGTGCGCCACCAACCGCAGATGGTTTTTCACTCCCTGGATGGAGCGGAGCTAGAAATAACGGTGAATTGGATTTAGATAAAGTTGTTGGATACAGCATTGAATTTACAGCTCCTGTTGTTGGTGGAGATAATTGGGCTCATGGTGTTGTTCTATGGGATGATTTAAGATTGGTTGGTTCTAAATATACTCCTCTTTCTACTTTTGATAATACTGCAGCAACAGCTGGTTATTATGCTATTGACAATATGAGTTGGGGTTCGCAAAAAGGTAAAGTTGTATTATCAGATGTTACACAAAATCAATTTGAAGGTGCTTCTGCATTGCAGGTTGAATATACTGTAAATGCAAATCAAGGTTGGGGAGGTTATGTTAACCTTACTCATGAATTTGCTACTCCTATGAATTTAGCAGCTAATACTAAATTATATGTGGCTATAAAAAATCCTGTTCCCAATAATCTTACAGGTAGGTTACAATGCCGTCTTGTTTTATTTGATGATGGTGGAAGTAAACGGGAAAGCTGGTTTACACTTTTTGATTTCAAGATTGATTCAACATATAATGATTGGACAATGATAAAAATTCCTCTTGAGTATACGAGTGTCAGTTCATGGAATCTCGCTCCAAATATTTTTGTTAATCCACCGGACCAGGGTAATGACGACGGGATAATGGATCTTTCAAAATGTGGTGGATTCAAGATTGAATATTCTGTCGATGCAAACGGTCCTGTTGGTGATAATATTTTAGCAAGTGGAACCACGCTTTTCGATTTTATGATTCCAGCTGGTTTTCAAGAAACTGATAAAACTGCTCCTTCAGCACCAACGGGTTTAACAGTCGTTCCTGGAGTTTATACTAATCTTATTACTTGGAATGATGTAAGTGGCGAGACCGGTGAAAAGTATAATATTTATTACAGCGCCAATCCAATCACGGATGTTAATGCTGCTGGTGTTGAAGTTGTTAAATTAAATATACCAGAAGGTGTTCAGGTAGTTGATCATGTTCTTAGAACCGCAAAGACCGATCAAACCTTATCTTATTACTATGCAATTACATGTAAAGATAAAGCCGGAAATGTTGGAGCTCCTACTGCATTCGGAGGTGTTATAAGAAATACTGGTAAGGGGGTTCCTACTATTTCTATTCAGGCCCCACCTAACTTTAAAGCTGATGGTGATCTGTCTGAATGGAATTCAATAACACCATTTATAATGAAGACATCTGATGGAACCGGTCAGATTGCACCTAATACTTTTATAGATAATGATGCTGATCTTTCAGTAAAAGCCTGGGTAGCAATCGAAAAAGAATTTCTCTATATAGCATTCGATGTTGAAGATGATATAGTAAATCACTCCTCGCAAGCAGCATCGTATCTTAATGACGCACCGGATATATTCCTTGGTCTTTATGATTTTCATGGAGCACCTCATACAGGTTATCAAAGAGGCGCACAACCGGATTATCATTTAAGGTTTAATATTGGTGCCATTCGTTCTGAAGGAGGAGCAGATATTGATACTCTTGATAAACCCGGCGCTACCTATTATTGGGGTGAAAAATTCCCATCAGGTTATAGAGTTGAAGCAAAAATTTCTCTCAATGATTTAATGAACAAGCGAAACAGCGAGACTGCTCCTAAAGATATAATTTATTTGAAAGAAGGTTTTAGAATACCTATTGACTTCTCTATTAATGATAATGATACTGGAAATAGAGATGGTATTATGACTTACTCACCTGAAAATAGAGATCTATCATATGCAGATGTCTCCCGCTGGACTTATACATGGCTGGGAGATAGAATGACTCCAATTACAGATGTTAAAGAAGAACTCCCGATTGTTTATCAATTAGACCAGAATTATCCAAATCCTTTTAATCCTGTTACAAAAATAAAATACTCAATTGCAAAAGCCGGTAATGTATCCGTAAAGATTTTTGATGTTCTCGGAAGAGTAGTAACAGAAATTGTTAATAAATATCAAGAACCAGGAAGTTACACAGTAGATTTTAATGGATCTAATGTTGCCAGCGGTATTTATTTCTACAGAATTGAAAGCGGTTCATTTGTAAATGTTAAGAAGATGGTTTTAATTAAATAATTAATTAAAAGGGCACAGCTCTACTATTTTGCTGTGCCCTTATTTCTAATCTTATGGTTTAACTTGTCTATCCATTTGGTGGGAGTATGATGTGATGAAACTATTTTTAACACTAGGGAAGCTTTCTCTGGTATTGTTATTAATATTTACTACAATTAATTACAGCGGTACTACCGGCAAATTAACTGGCAAAGTAATTGATGCTGATACTAAAGAACCCGTTGTTGGTGCAAATGTAGTGATACTTGGAACAAATTTTGGAGCGGCTGCTGATCTGGATGGTGAATATACTATAAATAGTATTACACCCGGAACATATAATATTGTTGTCAGTTCGGTCGGATATAATAGGGTAACAATAGAAAAAGTTGTTATTAGAATTGATTTAACCACAAGATTGGATGTGGAACTTACTTCAACAGCTATCAATATTGGAGAGGTTGTTATACAGGCAAAACAGCCTCTTATTACTAAGGATCTAACATCTACTTCTTCAATTGTAACCGCAGAAGATATAAAGCTTATGCCAGTTGAAAGTATTCATCAAGTGATTAACCTTCAAGCCGGTGTTGTTAATGGTCACTTTAGAGGAGGCCGTTCCAATGAGGTTGCTTATTTGATTGATGGAATTTCTGTGAATGATGCTTTTAATAATGGGATTTCGGTTCAGATTGAAAATAATTCTATAAGACAGATGGAGGTTATAAGCGGAACTTTCAATGCTGAATATGGACAAGCAATGTCGGGTATTGTCAATATTGTAACTAGAGACGGTGGACAGAAATTTGAAGGATATGCTTCGGCTTATATAGGGAATTATATTTCTAATCATTCAGATATTTTTTATAATCTGAATAAGTTTAATGTTGATGGACCAAGAGATTTTCAATTCAATTTTGGAGGACCAACCTACTTACTGGACGGATTAACATTTTTTATTACTGGCAGATACTTTAAAGATGACGGTCACATCTATGGAAAAAGAGTATATAATGTTTGGGATGACAGACCGGTTTTCCCGAACCCTATGGATCAAACAAACTATATCAATCTGAATTCAGGGGACAATCAATTTGTTCCTATGAATCCATATGAAAAGAAATCCTTTAATGGTAAATTAACCTATACTATCCCTCAATGGAAATTTAGTTATGGAATTTTCTGGGATGATAATTGGAATAGGTATTATAATCATGGATATCGATGGACACCGGATGCAATAAAAAATCATTATAGAACAAATACGGTTAACAACTTTCAAGTTGCTTTTTATCCTTCTCAAAACACAATTACTACCTTAAAGTTTTCAACTAATTTATATAAATACTGGGGTTATTTATATGCCGATCCTTTTGATTCCAGATATGTTGAACCAAATCAGGGGAGCCCTTATTCAGACTATACTTTTAATTCCGGTGGAAACGAGTCTGATCGGTATGACAGATATACCTTAACATACATCGCACAGTGGGCACTTGAATCCCAAATTACAAAAGAACATAAAATTAAAATCGGTGCCGAAGGAAGATTACATCATATTCAAAATCATTACATGACAATTAGAAATCTAACGGAAGGTCAAATAGATGAATTAGGGAATCCAATTTTTACACTTGGTTACAGTAACCCCAATACAAAATATAATCAGCAGTATTTTTCAAAACCTTACGAGTTCTCTGCATTCATTCAGGATAAGATGGAATATGATATAATGATAATTAATGCGGGGATTCGATTCGACTATTTTAATTCCAATTGGGATTTACCTGTTGATTTAAGAAATCCATTGAATAATCCTAATTTCCCTGGAGCTAACCAAAAAAGAAAAGCGGAAGCAGAGTATCAGGTAAGTCCCCGTCTCGGTGTTTCTTTCCCAATTTCGGACCAGGGAGCAATTCATTTTTCTTACGGACATTTTTTCCAGGTTCCTCCGTTTGAAAGATTATATGCTAATGACCGTTATATAATTGATCAAACAACTTCGCTTTCATCTTATATTGGTAATCCTGAATTAAAAGCTCAGAAGACAGTAAAGTATGAGCTCGGTCTTCAGCAGGTTTTATTCCCAAATCTTTCAGTTGATTTATCTGTTTATTATAGCGACATAAGAAATTTACTTGGAATGGAAATATTAGAAACATATGAAGGATTTCTATTTGGAAGATTCATAAACAGAGACTATGGAAATGTAAAAGGACTTATTGTTTCACTTGATGGAAG
>CAZEBL010000083.1:0-3948 GCA_964510325.1 uncultured Melioribacter sp.
AAAGGGGAGTTGATGGGATGCAGTAACCCTCATCCTCATGGACAAATATGGGCTCAATATTCAATTCCTAACGAAGCAGTGAAAGAAACTGAAACACAGAAAAAATATTTTACTAAAAAGAAATATTGCCTATTGTGCGATTATATAATTCATGAAAAAAAGAAAATAGAGAGAATAATATTTGAGAATAAGAGTTTTATAGTATTAGTACCATATTGGGCAACATGGCCATTCGAAACAATTGTAATTCCAAAACATCACTCGCAAAATATTCTTAAGCTGGATTTAGAAGAAAAAAGTTTATTAGCAGAATCTTTAAAAGAAATTACAACCAGATACGATAATTTATTCTCTACATCATTTCCATATTCAATGGGAATTCATCAGGCACCAACAGATGGAATTGATTACCGGGAGTGGCACTGGCATATTCACTTTTATCCTCCTTTACTCAGGTCGGCTTCAATAAAAAAATTTATGGTTGGTTACGAAATGTTTGCACAACCACAACGGGATTTAACACCAGAAAAAGCTGCAGAAATGCTTAAAAATCAATCGAATATTCACTTTTTGTCGTAATTTTTGTCTCAGAAAAATAGTTGAATTTTATCAATCACAGTCAGTCCGTTTTTGTTTGTTTAATAAGTCTATACTGTCTATTTTTCGTGTGCAAATTTTAGGACTTGGATTGTAAACGAGCCATAGATTGACAATAAGGGAAGTTAATCTGATTGGTTCTCCAGGTTGATTCTTAAACATAATTCAGTCCGAGGTTATCAATGGCAAGTAAAGAATTTAATCCCTTTGAAATGGCGCAAGCTCAATTCGACAAAGTTGCAGAAATTTTAAATCTTGATGAAGCAACACGTCAACTTTTAAGAAATCCATTACGCGAATATCATTTCAGTATTCCGGTAAAAATGGATGATGGAACAACCAAAGTATTTAGAGGATTCAGAGTTCAGCATAATGATTCACGAGGTCCTTGCAAAGGAGGAATCCGTTTTCACCCACAGGAAACAGTTGATACAGTTAGAGCATTAGCAATGTGGATGACATGGAAATGCGCAGTTGTAAATATACCTTTAGGCGGAGGTAAGGGTGGAGTGATATGCGACCCTCATCATTTAAGTATGCAGGAACAAGAACATATATGTCGTGGTTTTGTTCGCCAAATAGCAAAAAATGTTGGACCGCTAAATGATGTCCCGGCTCCCGATGTTATGACTAACGCTCAACATATGTTATGGATGTTAGATGAATTTGAAACAATTAGCGGTGCGAAGTATCCTGGATTTATTACCGGAAAACCTGTTGGTATGGGAGGTTCTCTTGGTAGAACCGAAGCAACTGGCTACGGAGTTATATTTACAGTTAGAGAAGCTCTTAAAGAATTAGGAATTAGACCAGAAGATACAACAGCTGCTGTTCAGGGTTTCGGCAATGTTGCTCAATATGCAATAGAATTGTATGTAAAATTAGGTGGTAAAGTTATTTGTGTTTCCAGCTGGGATCAGGGCGATCAATGTTCATATACATTCAGAAGAAAAACCGGAATTGATCTTAATGAACTTCTAAAAATTACTGATAAGTTTGGTGGAATTGATAAGGTTAAAGCTAAGGAACTTGGTTACGAAGTACTTGATGGTGAAGCATGGATTGAACAGGATGTTGATATACTACTTCCATGCGCATTAGAAAATCAGGTTAGAGGAGATAACGTTAATAAAATTTCCAAACGTGTTAAGATTATTGCTGAAGGTGCTAATGGTCCTACTACTCCAGAAGCAGATAAAGTTATTCACGAAAGAGGAATTTTTGTAATACCAGATTTTCTTGCAAACGCCGGTGGTGTTACTTGCAGCTATTTTGAACAGGTTCAATGTAATATGAATTATTACTGGGAGCGCGACGAAGTTCTAAGTAAACTTGATGTTAAAATGACTTCTGCTTATTTAGCTGTTAGCGAACTGGCAAGAAAGAGAAACCTTTATATGAGAGATGCTGCATATGTTATTTCTGTTAGCCGTGTTGCTCAGGCATGTAAAGATAGAGGATGGGTATAAGATTAGTTAATCTCTTTGAAAATTAAGACAGTTCTTTTATTTTGCGACCGGAAGTTGAATTATCAATTTCCGGTTTTTTATTTATTATAGGAATTGATTGGATACCGAAAATAAAAATATTCAGTTACCTCAATTCACACGAGATTTCTTCGAATCGGAAGAGAGTTTCTCATCTATTGGTGATGGTTCTCTTGGCGGTAAAGCAAGCGGTCTGGCATTTATAAAAAAAATTATTGATGATAATTTCAATCCTCAGGAATTTCCTAATGCCGTAGTTAGCATTCCTAAAATGGTTGTTCTAAGAACATCAATCTTCGATGCATTTATAGAGAGAAATAATCTCTTCAATTTTGCCATTAACGAAGAATCCGATTACAAAATTATTAATGAATTCTTGAAAGCCGATCTGCCAGTTGAAATACTTGGAGATCTTAGAACGATAATTGAAAAAGTAAAAGTTCCTCTTGCAGTCAGATCATCTAGTATGCTTGAGGATGCTAAGTATGAACCATTTGCAGGAATCTATGCGACTAAAATGATTCCCAATAATCAACCCAGTCTCGATACCCGGTTCAATAAACTTATTGAAGCTATTAAATTTGTTTATGCTTCCACATTCTTCAAAGTATCAAAGGATTATTTCAAAGTTTCAAGTCATTCCGTTAATGAAGAAAAAATGGCAGTTATAATTCAGGAAGTAGTCGGTCAAACCAGAAATCTCCGTTACTATCCTCATATATCAGGTGTAGCAAGGTCTTTTAATTTTTATCCTTCGGGTAAATCTAAACCTGATCAGGGCGTTGTTAATCTTGCACTGGGATTAGGCAAAACAATTGTTGATGGTGGAGTTGTATGGACTTACTGCCCGGCATATCCAAAGTCGCCACCTCCTTTCGGAGATCCAAAGGATATGCTTAATACAACTCAAACTACTTTCTGGTCAGTTAATATGAATCCGATTGTCGATTATGACCCAACTAAAGAAACTGAGTTTTTGATCCTTAACAATTTACAGGAAGCCGATTACGATAACACATTAATTCATACTGCTTCTACATACGATTCACGCTCAAATAAAATTGTTATGGGTGTAGGTACAGATGGACCTAGAATAATAAACTTTATGCCTCTCTTGTATATGAACGATTTTGGATTTAATGATTTAATAAAAAAAATTATGAAGGTTGCATCCGACGCAGTGAAAAATCCTGTAGAAATTGAATTCGCTGCAACAATCGATAAAGATACTGATAAACTTCATTTCGGATTTTTACAAGTTCGCCCAATGGTTGTCTCGGTTGAAGAGGTTGAAATTGATAATTCGGAATTAGAAGGTGAGGATTTGTTAGTTGCCTCCAATAGGGTAATGGGTAATGGTATTATAGAAAATATTAGTGATGTTGTATTCGTTAATCCGGATAAATTCGATAAAAAATTTACACAGAAAATTGCTCAGGAAATTGATTCAATAAATAAAATTCTTGTAAAAGAAAATCATCCATATTTGTTAATTGGATTTGGAAGATGGGGTTCATCAGATCCGTGGCTTGGAATTCCAATTGATTGGAGTCAGATTGCCGGCGCTAAAGTGATTGTTGAATCAACTTTATTTGGAATTAATGTCGAGCTGAGTCAGGGATCTCACTTCTTTCATAATCTCTCCAGTTTTAACGTTTGTTATTTTTCGATAAATTATGATGGTAAGTTTGCAATTGATTGGGATTGGCTTAATAATCAAACATTAGTAAATGAAACAGAATTTGTAAGACATGTTAAACTAAATAATCCTCTTAAAATAAAAGTTGATGGAAGAAAGGGAATTGGAGTAATTAAAAAATGACGAGAGAACAGAAACCGATAGACAACTTAGTATTAGAACTTC
>CAZEBL010000083.1:3958-10920 GCA_964510325.1 uncultured Melioribacter sp.
ACTGTTTATATACAATTGAAGATAGTTTAAATCGTTCTGATATTTCATTGCGCCAGGCATTTCATACGGTTATTAATGCTATTCCACCGGCATGGCAATTCCCGAATGTATGTAAAGCTAAATTGATTTATGGTGATATAGTATATCAGACAAGCGATTTTGAAGAAACGAAATGGCAACTTACATCAGATATTATTGTACAGGAGCAAAAAGTTGGTTCAATTTCGGTGTTTTATTTAGATGATATGCCGCCGGCTCATATCGGTCCATTCCTTAAAGAAGAGAAAAAATTATTAGATACTATCGCTGAAAGATTAGGTCACTTTATTTTGCATCAAAAACTGAAAACTGTATTTAATGAATTCAAAGCTGCAAGAGAATCGGTTCAAGGCAAAGCAAAAGGGGAATGGCGGATTGTTCTTGATATGATTCGTAAAACAGATCCTAACCTTTTTATTAGTCTAATGAGAAAGATGCTTCATCTGTTATGCTGGAAGGGAGTTGAAGAAGCAGAAATGCTGATGAAACATACGAGCATTGCAAGGCGTACTGGAGAAGAAGATTCAACTGAAGATGAGAATAAACCGTTAAAAGTAAAAAAAATTGTTAATTACGATCAGTATGTTGAAACTATTCAACGGCTGGCTGATGAGAACTTACCTGATGATGTTATTCTTAGTAGAATTCAGAAATGGATACAGGAAGATAAATCGAGCTCCCTTATTAAAGTTGTGGAAAGCCAGGATACATCTCTTACAGAAATTGCTGATGCAATAAGAAAATATTATCACATGGCTCCTGAGAAGTTTGAACTTCCTCCTTCTACAATCAAAGGTTTGCGGGTATCTCTGTTAAGAAGATTTTTTACGGAACAGCTTGAATATATAAGTATAGCTAAAGAATATGTTAAGTTAACTGATTTTTACAAACT
This sequence comes from uncultured Melioribacter sp., assembly GCA_964510325.1. Lineage (GTDB taxonomy): Bacteria > Bacteroidota > Ignavibacteria > Ignavibacteriales > Melioribacteraceae > DSXH01. Next base: position 4,890 of record CAZEBL010000083.1, read on the forward strand.
GATTGATAAAATGATTTTCCCTCCCGGCAGTCATGGCAAATTAGGAGGTAAGAGTGCCGGAATTTTTCTTGCTTATCATATTCTTCAAAAAGAAAGTGAACAGAATGAATTATTGCGTGATATTAAAACTCCTAAAACCTGGTTCCTTACTTCAGATGGAGTTCTTTATTTCATGCAGTATAATAACCTCGAAGAAGTATTTGAACAGAAATACAAAGAAGTTGACGAAATTAGAATTGAATATCCGCACATTGTTCAATTGTTCAAGAATTCGGAATTTCCACCGGACATATTAAAGGGATTATCTGTTGCACTCGATGATCTGGGAGAAAATCCTCTTGTAGTTAGAAGCTCAAGCTTGCTCGAAGATCAAATGGGTGCTGCATTTTCTGGAAAGTATAAAAGTTTATTCCTTGCAAATCAGGGGACCAAGCCACAGCGTCTTTCAGCATTGATGGATGCAATCGCAGAAGTATATGCTTCTACATTCAGCCCGGATCCAATTGAATACAGAGCAGAACGTGGTCTTCTCGATTTCCACGAAGAAATGGGTGTAATGATTCAGGAAGTTGTTGGCGAAAAAGTCGGAGATTATTTCTTACCGGCTTTTGCAGGTGTTGCATTCAGTAATAATGAATTCAGATGGTCGCCGCGAATTAAACGCGAAGATGGATTAGTGCGTATTGTTGCCGGTTTAGGCACAAGGGCAGTTGATCGTTTGAGCGATGACTATCCCGTTCTGGTTTCTCCGGGGCAACCCAAATTAAAAATCAATATTTCTCCTGATGAACTTATCCGGTATTCGCCAAAGAAGATAGATGTTATAAACCTTAAGACTAATGAGTTCGAAACGATTTCTATTAGTAAGCTAATCAAAGAGTGTGGTAATAAATATCCGGAATTTGAAAATGTTTTTTCTGTTATGCAAGGAAATATGATTCGTCAACCAATGAAATACGAAATTGAAGATTCAAGTACAGAATATATTGTAACATTCGACGGACTTATTAATAAAACCGATTTCCTTAAGAAGGTTGATGCTATCTTAAAAATTCTGCAATCGAAAATGAAAACGCCTATAGATATAGAATTCGTAAGTAACGGAGTAGATTTCTATTTATTGCAATGCCGTCCACAAAGTTTTCATGGAGAAACAACCGCAGATAATATCCCGAGAGACCTTCCAGCTGATAGAATATTGTTTACAGCTAACCGGCATATTTCAAATGGCAAAGTTCCTGAAATTACTCATGTAGTTTATATAGATCCTCAAAAATATACCGAGCTATCGGATAGAAATAAAATGCTTGCTGTTGGTAGAGCAGTCGGTAAATTAAATAAGCTTCTTCCTAAACGGAAATTTATTCTAATGGGTCCGGGTAGATGGGGAAGCAGAGGTGATATTAAACTTGGAGTAAGTGTTACTTATTCTGATATTAATAACACGGCAATGCTTATTGAAGTTGCACGAAAGAAAGGGAATTATGTTCCGGATCTTTCTTTTGGAACTCATTTCTTTCAGGATTTAGTTGAAGCTAATATCAGATACTTACCTCTATATCCGGATGATAATGGAGTCCTTTTTAACGATACTTTTTTGGGTAAGTCAAAAAACATTTATCCGCAGCTTGTACCTGAATACGACTATCTGGAGGATACTGTAAAGGTAATAGATATTTCCGAAATGACAGGTGGTAATATTTTAAAAGTTGCAGTGAATGCCGAAATTGATGAAGCAATCGGATTCTTTACACAACCATCTTCAGATGTTCAATTAGAAAGAGAAATAAAGGGTATTGTAGAGCATCAAACAAGCGATCACTGGCGGTGGAGAATGAAAATGGCAGAAAAAATTGCATCTGAATTGGATGGTGATAAATTTGGTATAAAAGGAATTTATGTTTTTGGAAGTACTAAGAACGCTGTGTCTGGACCCGGTAGCGATATCGATTTAATTGTTCATATTGACAAAAACAAATGTAATATAGATTTATTGAAGTCCTGGTTTGATGGATGGAGCTTATGCCTTAGTGAAATGAATTATCTTAGAACCGGATACAAATCCGAAGGACTTCTCGATATTCATTTAGTAACTGATGAAGATATTAAAAATAGAAACAGTTATGCATCCAAAATTGGTGCTGTTACAGATGCAGCAAGACCGTTACGCTTAAAAAGTAAAACCGATTAAAGTAATAATCTTTTTGCGGTAGATAAATTATCAGTATCAAATTCAATTAGTGCCAGTTCATTTCCATCGTGTGCTGCACTAAAACAGATTGTGTTTCCTATACTGTCTTTCCAGCTGCCGGTTAAACGGGCAGATTCATGTATATGTCCATGAAGAGTAAGCTTCGGTTGTTTAGCTTCAATAAATTTTCTTATTGCAACGCTACCTACATGAACATCGAGTGGAATGTGGTCAATAAACTTTCCATCAAGGGCTGCCCGGTCTAATTTCGAATTGTGAGGAGGACCGTGAAATAATATTATATCATTACTAACATCTGCCTCACCGAATAAAATTTCAAGATCTTTTTTAATAGTAGAATATTTTTTTTCGTCAAATGATATTTCGACCGTTCTTTTTCCTTCTTCAGGTGATATGCAACCGGGATCAACATATCTCGATACATCATATTTCTCCCAATCTTTCAATACAAAAGGAGATGGAGGAGTGTATGAATAACCGGATATTCTCAAATTGTTTATGGTTACGGTTTTAAAGTGAATATATTCCCATAATCCTTCAGAAGCATAACTTATTATTTCATTTTCTTCTGATTTTGCATCATCATTGCCAAGTATCAATAAAATTTTAGGGTAATAATTCTTCATCTCAAATTTTAATTCAATCAGATTTTTTACAAGAAAATCTTTTATGAAATTAGAATGAAGATAACTATGAGGTAATAAATCGCCTCCAAGTAGTACGATAGAAGGTTTTTCATTTTCTATAATTCTGAATAGTTTATTATAACGATCTGTTTTACCATGTAGATCGGATACGAAAAATGATTTCATATTATCTTCAAAATATAATTTGCATGAAAAATAAATTTTTGTATGTTTGTAACCAAACTTAAAGAAAAAAATGAATACAAAACTAAATACACAGCACCAGCATCATCATTGGCAATATCCTTTTAGAGGCGCTGGTATACTTTAAAATAAATTAATATAGTTAATGTAATTAAACCCCGGCGCTTGTCGGGGTTTTTTATTTTATGGAGATATTATGCTTAATGGTAATTTGAAACTCGCAATTCAAAAAAATGGAAGACTTACTGAAAAGTCACTTTCTCTCCTCAGAAATTGTGGATTGGAAATTGAGGATTATTCGGAACGACTTATTATCACTGCTAGAAATTATTCTCTGGATATTTTATTTCTAAGAGATGACGATATACCTGAATATGTTTACGACGGTGTTGCAGATATCGGAATAGTGGGGGAAGACGTTCTTTATGAGAAAAAATCTGATGTCCAAATACTTCGCAAACTTGGCTATGGTAAATGTAGCCTTGCTATTGCTGCACCTGAAGAAAAAAAGATTTATGAGCATAAACAACTGGAAGGATTGAGGATTGCTACATCATTCCCAAATCTGCTTAGGAAATTCCTTTCAGAAAATAAAATTAATGCCGGCATTGTTGAGATAAGTGGTTCTGTGGAAATAGCACCTTCATTGGGCGTAGCCGATTTGATTTTCGATTTAGTTTCAACCGGTAATACGCTCAAGTTCAATAAATTGAAAAAATCTTTCGATGTATATTCTTTTGAATCAGTATTAATCTCAAACAAGGATATTCAGCACAACTCAATTAAAAATTCCGAACTGAATAATCTTCTTAGGAGGATCGATTCAGCACTAAATGCGAAAACTTCGAAATATCTAATGATGAATGCACCAAAAGATAATTTAGATAAAATAAAAAAAATTGTTCCGTCTCTTAGTAGCCCTACTATTCTACCTCTTGCAGATGAAAATATGATAGCTATTCATGCTGTTATTCAATCGGAACAATTCTGGAAAATAGATCAGCAATTAAAAGATGCCGGTGCTTCAGGTATATTACTTTTACCAATTGAGAATATAATTCTATGAAAATTTATTATTACAACCGAAATAACAAAGAAGAAATTAATGAGTTATTCAAACGACCTTCAATAAAGAATAATTCAGTTTATAAAACTGTTAACCCGATAATACGCGAAGTAAAAGAAAATGGTGACCGGGCTGTTATTAAATATGCAAGAAAATATGACCGGTTTACTGGAAGATCAATCAAAGTATCTAAAAAAGAATTGTCCGATGCCGGGAAAAAAATATCGAGTGAATTAAAAAAGGCAATCCGCTTAAGTGTAAAGAATATCGAAAAATTCCATTTGAAGCAATTCCCACGAAATTATTCTCTACAAACTGTTAAAGGAGTTTTATGTGGAAGAAAATATACTCCAATAGAAAATATCGGTTTGTATATCCCAGGCGGAAGTGCAGTGCTTATTTCCACTATGATGATGTTAGTAATACCCGCAAAGATTGCCGGATGTAAGAGAATAGTGATGTGCTCTCCTTGTAACGGGAATAAATTGGGTGATGCCGTTATGTATACAGCAAAGTATCTTGGTATAAGTGAAATTTATAAAGTTGGCGGTGCACAGGCGATTGCTATGATGGCTTATGGTACAAAAAAAGTAAATAGGGTGGATAAAATTTTTGGTCCCGGTAATCAATATGTAACCGCAGCAAAATCTCTTGTTAGTATTGATCCTGATGGATGCACAGTTGATATGCCCGCTGGTCCAAGTGAATTATTAATTATTGCAGACAAATCTGCAAATCCTGTTTTTGTAGCGGCTGATCTTCTCTCTCAGGCAGAACACGGTAAAGATTCTCAGGTAATTTTGATAACAACTGACTTAAAGTTAGCTAAAGCAGTTAAGGAACAGATTGATATACAGGTAAAACATCTACCGAGAGCCCATATAGCTAAGCAATCATTAAAGTCTTCATTTATTCTTATTGTTAAAAATCTTAGTGAAGCTTTTGTACTGACTAACAATTATGCGCCGGAACATTTAATTATGAATTTTAACCGTGCAGAAAAATATCTTGATAAAATTATAAATGCGGGTTCGGTCTTTATTGGACCTTATTCACCGGAAAGTGCTGGCGACTATTCATCTGGTACAAATCATTCATTACCAACTTACGGATATGCAAAATCGATTGGTGGTGTTTCTGTAGAAATGTTCATGAAGTCCATTTCTTTTCAGCGAATTACAAAAAATGGTTTGAAAAGAATTTCAAAACATGTGATTAAACTTGCTGAAACAGAAAATCTTGATGCACATGCAAATGCAATTAAAGTGAGGATTAAAGATGAATATTGAAAATCTTGTTCGCAAAAATATTCTTTCGCTTAAACCTTATGTAGCAGCACGGCATTCTCATTTATCTGGAATTTTAATTGATGCAAATGAAAATCCATTTGGTAGTGTAATTGAAAATAATTTGATTGAACTTAACCGTTATCCCGATCCAAATCAAATATCACTTCGTAAAGCAGTTTCAGAATTAATTTCTATTCCGTTTGAAAATATTTGTTTTGGTGTAGGTTCTGATGAATTGATTGATCTATTTATAAAAATATTCTGCGACCCACGAAAGGATGAAGTAATAATTTGTGAACCAACTTACGGAATGTATCGTGTTTGCTGCAATATTAATGATGTTACCGTTAAAAATGTTCCTCTCGATTCTAATTATGATATCGACTATGATGGTATTGTAAAATCAATAAACAATAACACCAAATTAATATTTCTCTGCTCGCCAAATAATCCCTCTGCTAATCTCCTGAATAAAAACAGTATAGTTAAACTTGCTAAAGAAAAGAATGTTATGATAATTGTTGACGAAGCATATATTGATTTTACACAGCAACCCGGATTAATAAATGAGGCAATTAATATTCCAAACCTTGCTGTTATACGTACATTTTCAAAAGCATGGGGTATGGCTGCT
>CAZEBL010000084.1:0-10851 GCA_964510325.1 uncultured Melioribacter sp.
TTAGATTTGAGGGGCATGCCGCGTTTTTCACGATAATCTTTTATGAACTTACCAAAACGTGGGTGATTAATCAGCCAGTCGTAAAATTTTTCTGAACTTCTTGCAAAAGCTGCAGCTGCTAATATGAAAAAAATAGTTGTTGGCATAAGAGGGATAAATATTCCTATTATCCCCATCGCAACAAATAACCATCCGAATCCAATCAACAAATATTTATATATTTTTTTATAAGCCATGCTTTAATTATTCCGATAGAATTTTTTCAAGATATTCTCTGTAGAGTGATTTAGGAAGACCTGTTACAACCTTATTCAATTGCTCTTTATCAATAAATCCTTTTATGTAAGCAATCTCTTCCAGGCAAGCTACTTTAAGTCCCTGTCGGTCTTCAATTACACCGAAGAAATTAGATGCTTTTAATAACGCCTCGGGTGTTCCGGTATCTAACCATGCAACACCTCTTCCAATCTTTTCTACGTGGAGCCGATTCATATCAAGATATTTTCTGTTTACATCCGTTATTTCTAATTCACCACGGGCAGAAGGATTTAATGATTTAGCTATCTCAACTACTTTGTTATCGTAAACATAAAGTCCCGGAACAGCATAATCCGATTTAGGATTCTCCGGTTTTTCTTCGATACTAATTGCTTTGCCCGAATTATCAAACTCTACAATGCCGTATCTTTGCGGGTCATTAACTTTATATGCAAAAATTGTTGCGCCAGATTTGGCTGTTTCAACGGTTTTGTAAAAGAAATCGAGTTTACCATAAAAAATGTTGTCGCCTAAAATAAGAGATACGTTATCATTACCAATAAAATTTTCGCCAATAATAAATGCTTCGGCAATCCCGTTAGGTGCTTTTTGAATTTCGTAAGAGAAGTTTACACCAATTGATGATCCGTCTTCGAAAAGTTTTTTATATAGAGGAATTGTTTCGCTGTTGGAAATAATCAATATATCCCGTATGCCAGCAAGCAAAAGAACAGAAAGGGGGTAATAAATCAACGGTTTATCATAAATAAGCGTTAATTGTTTGCTGTAAATCTTTGAAATTGGATACATTCGCGAACCGGAACCCCCGGCAAGCACAATACCTTTCATTATTATTCCGTTGGAAAGTGATTAATTATCGACCGTAATATAAGCCGTTTTGAGTAATAATTCCTTTTCGTTGAAGAAGTTGATTTTGTATTCACCCTTTTTTTCGAAATGGTATCTAAAAAAAGTGTCGTACCATTCGTAATTGATGGCAAACTTTTTTGTATCAATGAATTCATCGTAAGGAGAATCAGGTGTTTTTTTCCTCCAGATATTTACCAACAATTTATTGGATTTAAGCGGCACATTATTAATTAAGTAGATATAGACTTCACCATTTGTTCTCAATAAGGAAATTTTTTCAAGAACGCCTACCGGCACTCCATTAACAACTCTTTCACAAAACACAATCCTGAGATCCGGAGTAAAATAACCGGGTTTGGGGTTATCAACTTTTTTACTTTGCGGGCTTTCAATTCTAAGTGTAGAAGAAGCAAGTTTTTTTTTGTTAAAATCGCTGAATGAAATAGTATAATTTCCTTCCTCAGAAATTTTATGGTTGACCGCAATCCAGTTTTTGTTTTTATCCGGTCTTAACATTTTATTGAAATTATTATGATCATAACGCGCTTCACTCTTTTGAATAGAGATGAAAATAATATTGCTTTCTATTTCATTGCTGCTGGTTCTATACAGAATTACAAAAGATTGGTTAACAGGAATTTTATTTCCAACAAATAGATCGATCGGTTCGCCGGATTCGGTATAACCTCTGCAGAAGAAGATTTGTTGAGCCCAAATTAAAGAGGGGAAAATAATTATAGCAATAATTTGTCTGATTAGATTATACATCAAATTATTTTTTAATATCAAATATAAGATTAAAGAGAGGAAAATAAATAGAATAAGAAAGCCGGTTTTGCAACCGGCTTTTATTTATTACTTAGTGAATGTTTCAATATTTATCATGTTTGATTGAACTTCAGAGTCATTTTTGGTGGAAATAGTACCAGTATAAGTTTTTACAGTTCCCTTATTAATTACTCGCACTCTATAACTTGCAGGATTTCCGCTATAAAGATTAACCTTCAGACTGTAAGAACCCGCTGGCATTGTCTTCAAACTGTAAATATTCTCAATTGCATTTCCAACGGTTTCTTGCCAATCTCTATCAAGTTCAATAGATTGGTCGGAGGATCTTTTACTGTTCCAGAAAACATGCATATTACTTGGACCATACAAATGAAGATCAACATCAGATTTATTGGTTTGAGAATTTACCCATGTTAATGTTGCTTGAAAATCCCCGGTTCCATAAGTAGAGGTTGGAACCGCCCAGCCCTGAGGTGTACCTTCGACCCATTGTCCGCCCGAAGGCATAGTTAAAGTTGTCCAACCCGAACCGCTTGATAATGGTCCTGAGAAAATAACAGGTTGAGAAATTGTTCCTGAAGCTGGAACAGTATATGTTTCAATTTTGGGTAATGTAGAAAGTGTACCTGGTGTAGTTCTAGAAATCCATATTTGATAAGTTGCTTGAATTAGATGAATACGTGTTGGTGGTCGAGGACCGCCAGTAGGATTTGAACCGGTTGAGCCGGTTGAACCTACAATATTACCACTATACCAGGCAGCCGCTTGCCAGCTATATTTGAAATTATTAACAGAAGCTACTGTAAGAGTATAATAATAATTGATATCATTTGTGGCAAATTCAAAACCTCCATCTGAATCATCTGCCATTGTTTTTGGAGCGGACTGTCCAACTTTTGCAACTACAAAATACCCCAGCTCTCTAACATTGGCAATTACAAGTTTTTTATCTTTATCAATAGAGGTAATTGGAATTATTTTCCACGAGTTATTTAGGACATCAAAAAACAGAAGTTTTAATTCGGTGGGGTCCGTTGTATTTTTATATGGAAAAGTTACTTCTACAGGCCATCTAAAAATAAATCCTTCTGGACCAAGTTTTGTATAATCTCCTCTAAGTTGAGTAGTACCGGAAACAGATTTGGGAGGTGTAGCTGGAACTTCAATTGAAAATGTAACATTTGCTGCTTGACCATTTTGGTTTTGTGGTACAACACCTGGTATTACATTGATTTGATAACCTGAATTGGTTTTAACAGTTCCCGTTTGTAAAGTGCCGATTGTTCCAATTGCACTTTCTTCTTTAGGAGATTCTGGTTCTGTTGGGTCCTCATCCTTTTTTATGCATGAGGAGCTGTTGAGTAGCAAGAATAGACTTATCAGTATAATTGAATAAAGGACTTTTTTCATGTTAGCTCCATTAATTAATTTCCCCTCCTTTCTGTTGATTAAATGAATTAATACGGCAAAAACTTTATTAAAAAATAGGAAAAGAAAAAATTAAATGATAGAATTAACTTTGATTGGCGACAATAATCAATTATTTCTGAATTCTTTTTCTTCAGGTATGTTTGATAGATATTCTACAATAGGCTGAATTAACTGCTTGGCTTTTTTATTTGAAAAGAGTAAAAACTCTTCCTTTTTATAAATTCTGGCTAATGCTTTGACAGTTTCTGCAATTATGTGGGTAAGGTTGGTTTCTTGAATTACCAGGTCTGTTGGGAGTAAAAAAATAGTATCGAAAATAGCTGCTTCACCAATCTTCATTAACTCATTGTAGGAAAGATCATCAAGCCGGTAAGAAGTTGGAATAATACCGGCTTTTTGTCTGAACTTAAGTTCAAATTTCATCCGTTCAAGAAGCAAAGCGAGCGCAGCTTCAACTGTTATTCTTATTTCTATCATAATTTTAGCGGGACACTTTTAAGTGCGTCCCTATATAATTATTAAACTATTTCGGCTTGTAAAACAGAAGTTACTTTTTGAGCGGCTTCCTGTAATGAAAGAGCAACTTCAAAATTTAAACCGGAGTTTTCGAGCATAACTTTTGCTTCAATTGCATTGGTTCCTTCAAGTCTAACAACAACAGGAACTTTAACATGGATTTCGTTAACAGCGTCAATAACTCCCTGTGCAACCCTATCACATCTAACAATACCGCCGAAAATATTTATTAAAATTGCTTTAACATTTGGATCAGCAAGAATAATTTTAAATCCGTTTGAAACAGTATCTTTATTAGCACCGCCGCCAACATCAAGAAAGTTTGCAGGTTCGCCTCCGGCAAGTTTAATAATATCCATTGTTGCCATAGCTAATCCAGCACCATTTACCATACATCCAACATTACCGTCAAGCTTAATGTAATTCAAATTATATTTGGATGCTTCAATTTCAAGCGGGTCTTCTTCATCCAGATCCCGATAAGCAGCAATTTCCGGATGACGATATAATGAATTGTCATCAAAATTCATCTTAGCATCAAGTGCTACCACCTTATCGTCGTTTGTAATTATAAGCGGATTAATTTCTAATAAAGAGGCATCGGTTTCTTCATAAGCTTTATAAAGTTTTGTGATGAACGGTATAAAACTCTTAAATGCATTTCCTTCAAGACCTAAACCGAATGCAAGTTTGCGTGCCTGATATGATTGAATCCCCACCGATGGATCAATCCACTCTTTAATAATTTTTTCCGGAGTTTCTTCAGCAACTTTTTCGATTTCAACTCCACCTTCAGTTGAAGCCATAATAACATTTTTAGATACACTTCGATCTAATAAAATACCAAGGTAAAGTTCCTTTTTATAATCAAGACCCTCTGTAATAAAAAGTGTCTTTACAATTTTACCTTCCGAACCGGTTTGATGAGTTACTAATAAATTACCCAGCATCTTTGCAGCATATTCTTTCGCTTTTTCAACCGAAGTAGTAAATTTAACTCCACCTTCAAGGATCAATTCCTGTTTGTTTGCCGGATTATATAATCTGCCCTTACCTCTTCCACCGGCGTGAATTTGAGATTTAACAACGAACTGATTTATCCCTTGGGATTGAAGTCTGGAAATTGCTTCATCAAATTCGTTAATATCTTTAATAGCAATACCATCCTGAATCGGTACGCCATATTTTTTAAGAAGCTCTTTAGCCTGGTATTCGTGTATTTTCATCTTTTTTCCTAAGAAATTTTTTGGTTTGTATATGATTGATGCCAAAATTAAAGCATTTGGGTATGAGATTCAATTTAGTGAACGATGATTCCGGATTTTTTGTTGTTGCATTTAGAATAAAATGAAATTTCATTGAAAATATGAGTAAAAATCAAAAACTGTTTCTATCAATTGGACTTTTTGTAATTGCCACATCATTTATTGTGTGGGCAATATTTGGATTCGAGATTTTTACAAAGACTCAGGTACTAGTTGAAACAAAAGACGATCTTTTTGGATGGAGTGAAAAAAAGTGGGTTGATAAGTTTATCTGGGGTTTAGACTTAACCTTATTAGTATCCGGAATTACAATTTTTTTAGGCGGAATATTAATCTATTTGTTCAGGAACAGGAAAAAATCATCATAAAAAAATTACTTTGAAAGGGTAAAACGATGAAGAAAATAATAAATATTTTTTCAGGAGTCTTAATTTTGAGTTCAGCATTATTTGCTCAGGGATTTAAAGTTAAAGCGACCGGAACCCAGACTTTTAATTTTGAAGACAAGAACGGACGAAACCAGGTTACATTTTTTAGCGCAACTCCTCTTGAAGACATTACCGGAACTGCAAATGGAATTTCGGGTACAGTTACTTTTGATATAACTAATTTTGCAAAAACTTTGAAAGGAAGTTTAATTGTAAAAGTTGCTTCGATGAATACAGGAATTGAACTAAGAAACCAACACATGAAAGGTGCTAACTGGCTTAATGCGGAGAAATTTCCGGAAATAGTCTTTTCGATTGAAGAAGTGATGAATGTGAAACAGGTTGATAATAACAAGCTCGAGTTTAAATTAAAAGGTGATTTTGCAATGCATGGAATTACCAAAGAAGTTATAGCAGATGCAGAGGCTACTTATCTGGATGAAAACGAACAGACTCAAAGACGGGCTCCGGGGGATTTACTTGGTGTTAGAGCAAAATTCAATGTAAAACTATCCGACTTCGGTGTTAACAACCAGATTATTGGTAACAAGGTTGCTGATAATATTGAAGTGAGCGTTAATATCGTTGGATCGAACAAAAATTAAACTTAAGAAAACGTCTCAACAGTAAATTTGTTTCATCTTTAAAAAAATTTAGGGTATGTTCACCCGAAATAAAAAATGCATGGTTGATGATTTATCTTTAATAGAAGTTACTTTTGAGGCTTTGCCTTTTTTTCTTCAAAGAAACTATCCGGAATACCTTTATTAATCTGGTAATTTGAATATGTCATTAACACTTTACCGCTAATAGATGCATCCCGTCTAATATTTTCACGATTTACTTTCTTCTCCTCAGTTTGAATTTGACCTTCTCTAATAGGAATGTTTCCAGAGTTGAATGAGAATATAGCACTACTGGGTAGAACCAACTTCTCCTTATAATCAAGATCGATATGGAGAGTTCCAGACCTTTTACCTGTAGTCTCTACTTTTTTAATCACTTTCAGATTTTGATCAATCCATAGAGTTGATAGAATTACATCAACGGAATCGCTATTTGGAATAATTTTAATGATATCGTAAATATGACTATCCTCGGTTTCCGTTTTAACATAAATTGCAGTAAAATCGCCTTTTAAGAACTGAGCCGGAGAGAAGTTCAAACTTTGCTTTGGAATCATTGCAAATCCTTTAGAATCAATCTTAACCTTATCGGGTTGCTTAAAATAATATTTCGCTTTCATATCGGGAATTTTAACCATACTGAAATCGAGTTTTATTGTTACATCAACCTCATAGTCCCGGATCTTCTCAAATTTTTCAATAACCGAATTAATTATTTTCATCGGGTCTTTTGGTTGTGCAGATATTAAAGAAACGGTTAGTAAAATAAAAGCAAAAATCTTTTTCATGAATACTTTCCTTAACTAAGTATATCCTTCTTTATAAATAAATAAGTTGTTACAAGATAAAGTCCTAATATGTGTACGACCAGTATCAGTGCCGATTCAGATATTTTTTGAAAATCGACTGGATCATTAAAAAAATTAGACCAATGAATCATGTGCGATGTAAAGAAATATGGAGAAATATCTTTCAGGAAATCTATTGGCAATGCTGATAATATGATGAAGATAATTATAACCGCCATAGTAGCTACAATTGGACCAATAGCATTTTCTACCATTGAAGAGAAGAAGTAAGAGAGGGCAAATACAGTAGACATACTTAACATTGAATAAGCATAAGCACCAGCAAAGCGCCAGAGCACATCATCACGTGAAAAAATTATCAACTTTCCACTGAATGAGAGGAGCTCTCCAGTACCAAATATTAAGCAACTTATACCAAGACTTAAAAATGCCAACCATGCAAGAAGTAAGAAAACATAAATTAAACCGGCGAAGAATTTTGCTGAAACAACTTTAAGTCTGGATACCGGACGCGTTAATAACATTCTATATGTGCCGGCAGTTGCTTCGCTGGCTAATAAATCTCCACCGACAAGTACAATTAGAAAGGGGATATGAATGAATAAACCGCCTAAAACTAAATTTGCAACAAGGTATCCATTAAATAAATTACCAACCATTATAAATGAATCCTGAAAACCTCTGGTCATTGCCTTAATATAATTATCACCGGTAAAGTAAAGAGCTATTTGTACAATTATTACTAATGTTCCAATGGCAATAAAGCCAATATAAGTTCTCCACTTTTTGAAAATCTTTTGCAATTCAATCCAGATTAGTGTTATCATTTCCCGTTTCCCTCCGTAATCTTCAGGAAGAAATCTTCTAGCGATCTGATCGGAATAATTGAGCTAACAGAAAAACCATTTTCAACAAAAAATTTATTTAACACAGGTATATCGCTGTATATTAATTCGAAAGATAATTCCCGGTTTGTTGATGATAATAATTTCCCATTCCAGGCAGAATTCTGAATAATCGTTTTAGCATTATCAATATTATCAACCTCGAATGTAACCGTAAGTTTATCCATATTAAGAAGATCATTAACGGTTCCTTCTACCTGAGCAGAACCTTTATTAATAATAATCATCCTGGTTGCAATCAATTCTACTTCTCTTAAAATATGTGAGGATAGAAAAACGGTTTTATTTTTTGTCCGGCTAAGGTATAGAATTAATTCTCTAATCTCTTTCATCCCTTGGGGATCGAGTCCGGTTGTCGGCTCATCTAAAATTATTAGTTCGGGATCATGAAGAAGTGCCTGGGCTAATCCAAGTCTTTGTTTCATGCCATGGGAGTAAGTTTTTACTTTACTTTTAGCCCGTTTCGAAAGACCGACAAGTTCAAGCATTTCCATAATTTTTTTGTTTGAAACATCGGCACCGGATAGTTTTCCGAATATTTCAAGATTCTTGTATGCTGAAAGATACAAATAGAAATCGGGTTTTTCGACAATAGCGCCAACCTTGCGAAGAATTGCCTCGCGATTCTCTTTTATAGAATCACCAAAAATTTTAATAGAACCGGAAGTTGGTTTAATAAGAGATAGAAGCATTCTTATTGTTGTGCTTTTACCTGCTCCGTTGGGTCCTAAAAATCCAAAAACATCTCCGCGGTAAACATTTAGATCCAGGTTATTTACAGCTGTAATGTTTTTAAATTTTTTTGTCAGACCTCTTACTTCAATTATTTGTTCCGACAAAAAAACTCCAAATTTTATTAATGTTAGACGAACTCTTGTATCTATTGTTAGTTCAAATCAAAAAATATTTTCGTATAAATTACCATTCTAAAAAAATCAGGAATCATTCCTTTTCATACCAAACTTAGAATCGAGTGGAATAAATCTGGCAATAATGAACGAAGGAATTGTAGCAATAAGAACCCAGATAAAGAAATATTTGTAACCGATTGCTTCCTGAATAAATCCGCTGAACATTCCCGGTAACATCATACCCAGGGCCATAAATCCTGTTGCAATTGCATAATGAGAGGTCTTGTATTCTCCATCAGAAATGTAAATCATGTACATCATATAAGCGGTAAATCCAAATCCGTAACCAAATTGTTCCAGCGCAACACAAGCATTTATTAACAATACCGAAGATGGTTGAAGAAATGACATATAAACATAAACAACGTTTGGAATATTAATAGCAATTAACATCCACCAGAGCAATTTCTTTAATCCTCTTTTAGAGATCAAAACACCTCCCAGTATTCCTCCAAGTATTAGTGCAATAATTCCAATAGTTCCGTAAATAAATCCAACTTCCGATGTTGATAACCCCAGTCCGCCAATATCTCTTCCATCCAGCATAAAAGGGGAAGCCATTTTTACTAATTGTGATTCACCTAAACGATACAACAAAAGAAAGCCTATAATAATAAGTACTTTAGGTTTTTCGAAGAATCTTATGAATGCTCTAAAAAATTCATTTAAAGAATCTGTCCTGTGAGATCTTAGGACAGACTTATCTGTAGCAGGTTTGGGTAATACCATTTTGTGATATGCAGAAAATACAACGAAGAGTAATGCTACAATTACAAATGTAAAAATCCATGCAATAGGAACCTTCTCGGAATTAACAACAAATGTAGCTTCAACTTTTTGCTGAAGGTTTGGATCGATCTGGATTATTACATATGCCGGCTTGTTCCAATTCTTTGATGTAAATTTTTGAGATTGTCCTTCGATAATATTAATAGAGGTATTACCTTCAACATTATTTAGCTTTACAAAATATTCATCACCATCATCAGGTTTCCGGGATAAATGAAGCTTTAAAATTCCAATATTACCCACCAGTTCATCGGTAGAAGTTGTATCTGATATGGGAATTAATTCTTGGTTAAAACCGTTCATAATATTGAATTTATGTCCAAAATCCCTGTAGAAATTTGCAGCATCTTTTGTTATTGGTCTGGTTCCAATTTCCAGATTAGAAGGAGAAGCAATTATTCTAAGCTTCCCTTCAAGTGGTTTAATTTCTGTAGAATCGAGTTGAATTGTTTGCTGGAAAAACTGATCGGGACGTGTTGATACTTTGAATTCAGCCGGTCCAATAGAAAAAGTGGTTTCAAGAAATCCAGCTAAAATTACAAGTAAACCTTGTCCAGCAATCATTGCAACTCTATAGAATGTACTTCGTATTCCGACAAAAAAAGATTGCTTACTTTCAGGTAGTGCAAGCATGTAAAAACCATCAGCGGCTATGTCGTGTGTGGCAGAACTAAAAGCTAATAACCAGAAAAAAGCAAGAGTAAATTGAAAGAAATCCGGTAGTGGAATAGTAAATGCAACTCCAGCCATTCCGGCACCAATAATCAGCTGCATTGTTGTAATCCAGAATCTTTTTGTCCGGAGTATATCAACAACGGGACTCCATAAAGGTTTAATTACCCAGGGTAAATAGAGCCAGCTTGTGTAAAGAGCAATGTCTGCATTAGAAATTCCGAGCCGCTTGTACATAATTACCGAGACAGTAATTACAATTACATAAGGAAGTCCTTCAGCAAAATAGAGTGTTGGAATCCATTTCCATGGATTAATTATTTTTTCTCTTTTTTCCAGAAGTGTTTTTTTAACTATCATTTTAATCCAGTCTGTTTAAGAGGAAAATTTTTTAGCAATGAGTACCGCACCAATTTCCGGTGGGTATTTAGCTTTGATAATTTTTATTTCGGGAAAATTTTTGTTTATCCGCGCTTTCAGTTTTCCTGAAAAGTAAATCGATTTTGATATTAGGCTCCCCTGAAGACACAAATTAATATTTCCGGATTTAATTCTTCTAGTTAGTGCTCTTATGAGAAGTAT
>CAZEBL010000085.1:0-10824 GCA_964510325.1 uncultured Melioribacter sp.
ATGCTGATATTGCAAATGGTGTTTTAAGAAATATTATTCGAAGTAAAGATGGAATTCGATATCCCAACCCCGATGAAGATTTAATAAGTTATTTTAGTGCTTATTATTCCCATCCTTCCTGGATGGTAAAAAGATGGCTGGCACGATATGGCAAAGAAGAAACAGAAAAATTATTAATTGCTAATAACGATAAACCAACTCTTACTCTTCGTGTTAATAATCTTGTAACAAATAAAGATGAATTAAAAAACCTGTTAAATTCCGTCGGTCTAAAATATTCCGATAGTAAAGCTCATGACCAATTCATAAGAATGAGTTCACTTTCAAATATTACAGATTGGGAATATTTTTCTAAAGGATATTTTTCAGTTCAGGACGAAAGTACCGGATTTCCTGTTGTTTTGCTCGATCCTAAACCCGGAATGAGATTACTAGACTTATGTGCTGCGCCCGGCGGTAAAACTGGTTTTATAGCCGATCTTATGCAGAACACTGGTGAAATTATTGCATTGGATCGATTTGAAAGCCGGCTAAAAATACTTAATAAAAATCTTGACCGGTTAAAAATCACGAATGTTAAAACCACTGCCATTGATTCACTGGACTTTACAGATGAGATTGGATTTGATAGAGTATTGATAGATGCGCCCTGCTCAGGACTTGGTACTCTGACAAAAAAACCAGACTTAAAATGGAAGAAAGACTTGGGGGATATTAGAAAAATTATTAATATTCAACAGGATTTAATTAAAAAAGGTGCATCTCTTGTAAAACCAGGCGGATACCTTGTATATAGTACATGTACTCTTGAACCTGAAGAAAATGAAGATCAGATTAAAAAGTTCTTGAGTGAACATGCTGAATTCAAACTTATTGATGCATCTGTATTTGTAAAAAAAGATTATGTTGATAATGATGGATTTGTTAAGACTTTTCCTCATATTCATGGTTTCGATGGTTCGTTTGCGGCTAAATTGATTCGTGAATAAAAATAATAGTTGAATTATGACTGAATCTTTAAAAAAGTTTGCAAAAGAATTAAAATCATTTAGAGAATCCAAAGAAATTTCACTCCAGTATATCGCAAGCAGAACAAAAATTGATATAAAATTTCTTCAGGCAATTGAAGAAGGCAATTTTGAAGTTCTCCCCGATTTATATATTCGTGCATTTATAAAAGAGTATGCTCAGGTGGCAGATTTTGACGTAACAGAGGTTTTGAAAAAATATGAACTTGCTAGAAAAGGATTGAACGAAGAGAAAATTAATCCGGAAAAACATACAGTAGAAAAAGAATCTCTTTCAGAAATAATTCCAGGACAAAAGGAATTAGCCGATGAAGTTATAATTCCCAAAGATGAAGTTGTTGAAGAAAATAATCAGCTAAATAAACCAATTGTTAAGACTAAATTACCTAATAAAACTATACTATATATTGTATTTGGAGTGATAATTATTCTTATAACAACATATTTTGTTTTTATTAGTGAAGAACCCACAATTGAAACGGATACTTCTTCTGGTGAAATAAGTAGAGACACAGAAAATCGATTTGAAATTGAGGATAATTCATTTCAAGAATCAGTTATTCCACAAGACGACAGTTTAAAGCTCGTAATAAAAGCTTCTGGAAGAGTATGGGTTAAAATTCTTTCTGATAATAAAACTGTCTTTCAGAACTTCTTAACTGAAAACGAACAAATAACTTTTAAGGCGGAAAAGGAATTTAGAGTATCGGTTGGGAATGCCGGTTTATTAAAAATGGAATTAAATAATAAGCAGTTATTGGTTCCCGGAAGCAAAGGTGAATTACGGAGTTATATCATTAATCCAGATACAGTAAAATCTTATATTTTATCTGTTCCGGCAAAGAATGAAACAAGATCCCAAAACACGAATTGAAGAGCTTCGTAAGCTGATAAAAGAACATGATTACAATTACTTTGTTCTTGCTCAACCAACTATCAGCGATTTTCAATATGACCAACTTTTTACAGAATTAGTTCAACTTGAAAAGCAATTCCCTCATTTAATAGTACCAGATTCACCTACGCAACGGGTTGGATCCGACGTGACCAATGAATTCAAACCAGTTCAGCATAAAATTCCGATGCTTAGTTTATCCAATTCCTATAGTGAAGATGAGTTGATAGATTTTGACCGACGCGTTAGAGAGTCTTTACCGGAAAACGAATCTGTTGAATATGTCTGCGAATTAAAAATTGACGGTGTTTCAGTAAGCTTACGATACATTAATGGAATTCTTGCAACAGGAGCTACACGTGGAGATGGAACTACCGGAGAAGAAATAACAAACAATATCAAAACAATTAGAACTATTCCTTTATCAATAAAACCGAAACAGAAGTTTATTGCTTCAGATTTTGAAGTGCGCGGCGAAATATATATGGAGTTAGATCAATTCAATAAATTGAATGAAGAAAGAGAATTAAATGGTGAAAAAACTTTTGCAAATCCCCGTAACTCAACTGCTGGAACAATAAAATTATTGGATCCGAAACAAGTTGCCCGCAGACCGCTAAAAATTTTTACCTACTACTTGTATTCGGAGACAGAGGAATTAACTACACATCTTAATAATTTAGAATTATTAAAGGAACTTGGTTTTCGTGTAAATGAAAATTACCGTCTATGTAAATCAATTAGCGAAGTAATTAGTTACTGCAATGAATGGGAAAATAAAAGAGATAAATTACCATACGAAATTGACGGAGTTGTTGTTAAAGTTAATTCACTAAGACATCAGAAAATTTTAGGAAGCATTGCAAAATCACCACGATGGGCAATTGCATTCAAATTCAAAGCTAAACAGGCAATAACCAGACTTCACAAAATTACCTGGCAAGTTGGAAGAACGGGAACACTAACACCTGTTGCAGAACTTGAGCCGGTTTTTCTTGCCGGTTCAACTATTAGCCGGGCTACTCTTCATAATTTTGATGAGATTAAAAGAAAAGATATACGCGAAGGTGACCTGGTTATTATTGAAAAGGGCGGAGATGTTATTCCTAAAGTCGTTTCTGTTGATATTGAAAATAGAACACCGGGACTTAAAGAAGTTATTCCACCAAATAAATGTCCTGTGTGCCAATCAAAGTTATCGCAACCGGAAAATGAAGTTGCAATTTACTGCGAAAATTATTCTTGTCCTGCACAGGTGAAAGGAAGAATTACACATTTTGCATCGCGCGGAGCGATGGATATTGTTGGGCTTGGTGATTCTCTCATCAATTTATTTGTCGACTTAGGTTATCTGAAAAGTTATGCTGACATTTATGACTTGAAATACAAAAAAGATGAGTTAATAAAAATAGAAAGGCTTGGTGAAAAGAGTATTAGTAATTTATTAAATGCTGTTGAAGAAAGTAAGAAACGTCCGTTCGATAGAGTCCTTTTTGCATTAGGAATTAGATATGTTGGAGCCGGAGCTGCTAAAAAATTGGCAGAGCATTTTTTATCAATCGATAATCTTATAAATGCGAAAATTGAAGAAATAGAAGAGGTTTCGGAAATAGGACCGAGTATTAGTAACAGTATCAAGAGGTTCTTTGCAGACGAACATAACATAAAAATTATTGATCGACTTAAAAAAGTCGGTCTTACATTTGCTTTAGAAAAAAGAAATAAGATATCTGAAAAGTTACAAAGCAAAACATTTGTGCTTACTGGTACGTTGTCATCTATGTCCCGCGAAGAAGCAAAAGAAAAAATTATTGCAAATGGTGGAGTTGTTGTATCTTCGGTAAGTAAGAATACTGATTTTGTAGTGGTGGGTGAGAGTCCAGGTTCAAAATTCGAAAAGGCTCAAAAGCTTGGTGTAAAAATAATTAGCGAAGAAGAATTTCTTGATTTGATCGGGAATAAATAAATGTTCGAGAAACTAAAATTCAATTTAGCCCATTACCTTATCCGTAAAAAATATCTAGTATTAAAAAGTGTACCATTCACCTTTAACGGTATATTATCAAACAGTTCATCATATTTAATTATAATGCCCGAAGATACTTTAGAGTTTACAAAGAGTTTGGTGCTTATTAAATTTTTATTAGAAAATGAAAAGAGTGTAACAGTCTTACTCCACGAAAGTAAATTGAATTTATTCCCGGTAAAGGAAAACGTGACTTTCATAAAATTTATGGATGAAACAAAAAGTAGATTAAATCTGCCGGTCAAACCTTTTATTAAGATGCTTCAGAATAAAGAATTTGATGTGGTAATGGATTTGAATAGATCATCTGATGTTTTTTCAAAAGCGGTAGCTAATATTGTTAAATCGAGGGTAAAAGTTGGATTTGAACAGCAAAAGAGAGAGGATTACTATGATATAAGGATAGTTAATTCCAGCGAGGACCCTGATCAAATTTATACGAATTACATCAATTTTTTAGAGATGTTTTAGATACCATCTTTTAAGTAATCAAATGAATTTGTAGATTGTAGTTGAAAAAAAATAGAAATGGCGATTAAATGAGCGAAAATATCAATTTCGAACTAAAAAGGATGGGGGATATTACCGTATTTAAGTTGAATGAAAAACGGTTCGATGCCTCAATTGCCGGGTTTGTAAAAGGCGAATTTACTATCCTTATGCATACAGATGAGGTTAAAAAACTTATAATTGACCTTTCGGAAGTGGACTATTGTGATAGTTCGGGTTTGAGCGCCATTTTATTAGCTTTCCGTATATTACAATCAAATGAGGGACATATTAGGATTGCTTCTCCAACAAAAAATGTTAGAACGCTTATTGAAATTTCTCAACTTGATAGGGTCTTAAAAATTTGTAATTCCGTTGATGACGCCATTAAGGATCTGGAAAATATTTAGTTCTGTATATTATCATGTTATGCTTATTGTCTTTCCCTGAATTATATTCTTTTCTATCAAATTACCTTCGTTAAAAAGTTATTTTAAATAAATAATGGTCAATTTATTCGTTAATTGAAGAATGATTTCAAAAGAAGTTTTAAAGAAAATTCAACTTGTAGTATTAGACCTGGACGGTACAATCCTGGATGACAATGGGAATCTCCATCCGAATACTGTTGTTCTTGTAAAAAAGTTGAAAGAACTTGGAGTTAAGTTTTCAATTGCAACGGGAAGATTACATAGTGCAACTATAAACTATGCAGAAACTCTTTCTATTGATGAACCAATAATTTCGCTGGATGGTACTTTAATAAAAAATCATGTGACTGATAAAATTATTTATCAATCTTCAGTACCTGAAAGGATAGTATCAAAAGCAATTTCACTTGCCGATCGTTATTTTCTGAAAATTGCTCTTTGCCATGGTGATGCAATTTATTATACAGAGGAAAACTCGTTAATTCCCAATCTACTTGAAAAGTTCGGAGCTAAATATGAGATGGTAAATTCATACCAGGGTATAATTAACAATACGCTGGAAATTGTAATGACAAGCGATTATAGTAATATGCTTAGACAGGCCGCCAACAAACTATCTTTCCCGTTTTCTTTTGGTGTTAGAACATCATTTTATAAATCGCAAAGTCATGGTGGTATTTATTATCTTGAAGTTAGAAAAATGGGCTCTAATAAGGGAGAAGCACTTAAAATACTTTGTAAGCATTGTCGTATAAAAATAAAGAACGCTGCTGTTTTAGGCGATTGGTATAATGATAAATCATTATTTGAAACTGATGCATTGAAAATTGCTGTTGATAATGCGGTTCCGGAAATTAAAAGATTATCAGATATGGTCACAAAGAATTCTAATAACGAAGGCGGAGCGAATGAATTCTTGAAATTATTACTTAAATCTAAAACCTGATGAATATGAACCAGATTAAGACAGCAAAACTAAAACAGAGTCTAAGAATAAAATTTATTATTATTCTTACTACTATTGTTTTGATAGTGATGATGTTTCCCCGAGGCGAATCAATTGAATCCGAGGTCACAGTAGGTTCAGTATGGATTCAGGATGATTTAATTGCATCAACTACTTTTGAAATTCTTAAAAGCAATGATATTTTTGAAAAAGAGAGACTTCAAGCAGCAAGCCGTGTTCAACCAATTTTCCTAAGAGACAATAGCGCCGCGTCCATAAGCATTGATTCAATTAAAAAATATAATTCACTTATTCCCCGACTTGTTTCTGCAAAGCAAAAAAATGAAGAAATAACTAATAATACTTTTCTCAGCGATAATTCCTTCAATATTTTTGTTCAATTTAAGAACAAACCGGCAACTTTTAAGAATATTAAAACATATTCCCTTACAGAAATTTTACGGTTATCTAAAGAAATCTTAGATAGAATTTATCAAAGAGGTTTGTTAAATCTCTCTTATAAGGAAATAAGTAAGGATAGTATTTCCGTTAGGGATGGAAAATTTGAACGTGTTTTTCCAAAAACGCTTTACCTTGATAGAGAAAGCGCCAATGATTACCTTAATAACCTTCTCAAAATAAATATTGGTGATAATCCGGAATTAAATGAAGCTATTACCGAATATATTTCATTTTTCTTGCGACCTAATATTATTTATAGTTATGAATTAACAGAAGCGGCAATACGTAATGCCAAAGATAGAGTTCCTCGTAATATTGGAATAGTAAACGAGAATGAAAGAATAATTGCCAAGCACGATAGGATTACTCCGGAGGTTAAATTAAAGATTGATTCCTACCGGATTGCAAAAGGGGAAGAAATTGGTTTCTGGTCTAATATTACCCAGAGCATTGGTAAATTTATTCACATATTAATTATCCTCTTGCTACTTATCATTTATATCTATCTGTTCCGCAAGAGAATTTTTAACGACAACCTTAAAATTCTTTTGATTGCAATAATATTTCTGTTCATCAGTTTCCTTACATACCTCATTTACTCTCTGAATGTTTCTGCCCCTGTTGAATTACTGGTTGTTGTTCCGGTTGCATCCATGTTACTAACAATTATTTTCGATTCTCGAATTGGATTTTACGGAACTGTTATTATATCACTTATTGTAGGCGGATTGCGAGGAAATGATTATGCATTCGCATTAATGAATATTGTTGCAGGTGGTCTTGCAGCATACACGGTTAGAGATATAAAAAATAGAACACAGATCTTTAGATCTTTCTTCTATATTCTTATTGGTTATGTAGTTAGCATTGTAGCATTCAGTCTGGAACGTTTCGCATCATTCGATCAGATGCTGATAAGCTTTGCTTTTGCCACTTCCAATGCTCTTATAAGTCCTGTTTTTACTTATGGCTTAATTATTTTTATCGAAAGAATATTCAATATTACCACAGACTTAACATTACTAGAATTAACGGATTTTAATCATCCTCTGTTAAGAGATTTGTCGCAAAAAGCTCCCGGTACTTTTAATCATTCTATGGTACTTGGAACGATGGTAGAAACAACTGCAGAGACAATAGGTGCTAACCCAATATTAGCAAGGGTTGGAGCATATTATCATGATATAGGAAAATCTTTAGACCCGGAAAGTTTTGTCGAAAATCAGATTAATTCCGGAAATATTCATGAAACTTTAACTCCACAGCAAAGTGTGGAATTAATCCGTAACCATGTAAGTAAAGGAATTGAAATTGCAGAGAAGAACGGTTTGCCGAAAGAAATAATTGATTTTATCCCGATGCACCATGGAACAATGATAATAACCTATTTCTATGAAAAGGCAAAACAATTATATGGCGATGACCATGTTGATATAAATGATTACCGTTATATGGGACCCAAACCAAATACACGGGAAACTGCTCTTTTAATGCTTGCAGATGCTTGCGAATCTACTGTAAGGTCATTGGCAGAAAGCGACTCGCAGAAAGTTGAGAACATAATAAATAATATTATTAGTGCCCGAATTGAAGATGGGCAGCTTGACGATGCACCACTTACTTTTAAGGATATAAGCAAAATAAGAGAATCGTTTTACAAGATTTTGATCGGTCAGCATCACAAACGTATCCGTTATCCCAATCAGGAAGAACTGGAATCCAGTAAGGAAGAAAAATAATTTTTATGGAAGAGTTCTTAAAAGAATATCTTACCATTTTACGATTCGAGAAAAACCTCTCCGATAATACTATTAATTCTTATCAAAACGACATAAAAAACTTTTTATCGTTCTGTAACTCAAATAAAATAACCGACCTTAATGATGTAAAGGCAAGTGATATTTCAAAATATTTTGAACAGCAACGTTCACAGGGAAAAGATAGCTCTACATCAGCACGTTATATGTCCTCTATCAAAGGGTTCTTCGGTTATCTTCAGGATAATAATTATATCGAAATAAACCCAACAGATAAATTATTATCAGTCAAGAAATCCAGGAAATTACCGGCTGTCCTTTCATTTGAAGAGATTGAAAAAATTTTAAGTGCACCTGATACCAATGATTTAGCATCTCTTAGAGATAAAGCTATTCTGGAATTATTTTACTCTTCCGGATTAAGAGTCTCTGAGCTGATAAACCTGAAAATAAATGACCTCTTCTTTAATGATGAGGTAATTCGTGTTCTTGGAAAAGGTTCGAAAGAGAGAATTGTTCCGGTTGGAAGCAGTGCAATTAAATGGATAAATGAATACCTGATTAAAGCAAGACCATCATTTGAAAAGAAAAACAAAAGCCATCATTATGTTTTTCTGAATAAAAGAGGTTCAAAGTTATCAAGGATGTGGATCTGGAAAATTGTAAATAAATATGCTGAAGATGCCGGTATAAAAAAAGAAATTCATCCCCATACATTCCGGCACTCTTTTGCTACTCACCTTCTCGAAGGAGGAGCCGATTTAAGAGCTGTTCAGGAAATGCTTGGGCATGCAGATATTTCTACAACACAAATCTATACTCATGTTAACCGTGAATATATTAAACAAGTCCATAAAGAACATCATCCAAGAGGTTGATGATATTATGCCGGTAAAGTATTGGAATATTTCTCTTCTTTTATTTCTATTCATTTTGATTGGCTGTACTCCCATTAAAAATGAAGATAAACTGGACGGCTATTCAATTTGTCTGGGTGAGTTCGTTAAATATGAAGATGCAGAACTATTCAAATCGAAATTGGATTTTGAATTGTGGGATAAACTAAAAATAGAATCCGTAGAGGATATTTATTTCTTAATCTATGGTAATTATGACACATCATTCGAAGCCGGTAAAAAAGCTTTTGAACTATTTAGAAGATCATTGATAAATAACTACAAAATTTTATACAAAGAAAAGTATGTTTATGATAATTATGCCAATCTTTTATTTATTGGAAAATATCAGGGTCGACCTTCGGTTTATATTTATAATATGGCAGCAAAGGAATCTAAATTATTCTGGAGCAGGTGGGGGCGTAAAGTAACTACTTTAAATCATTCAAAAGACCGCAGCTATTCATTTTTTGTAACTGCACTGGGTTATGGTAAGCAGGGAAGTTTTCCTTACGTTAGAGATACAAGAATATACAGATTTACAGGATCTGATGAACTGGTTGAAGAACTCGATGAACTTGGTGATGGTCTTCAGGTTTATACTTACTGGGATGCAAAAGATACCTTTAAAGTAAATATTACTAAACCGGATTCAATTAAATCCGATTTACTGATTCAGGAAATTAATTCTTACAACTATCAGGGTAAAACGGGACAGGTTAAACAAAGGGTATTCAGTTTAACAGAAGATGGATTTCCAAAACCGCCGGATATCCAGCCACAATTAATTTCGAATAATAACACCCGGTTAATACGTCTTGCACAGCTTGATTCTGAAATCTATATTTATTTGAAGACGAACCCCGTTGGCGTTGTGAGCACTGACGAGAATTACGTTCTCTGGCCTGAGCGCAAAAATCAATCTCGCATTCCGGATGTATCCTTTGTCGCCAAAGACCGCCTTCCCAAAGAGCAAAATCGTTTTTTGCCAATTGCCCCTGACCTGGCCGTCGAAATTCTGTCGCCGACGAACAATTTTGACGAAGTGATGCTAAAGGCCGAGGAATACTTGCAGCAAGGCACGCAAATCGTTTGGGTCGTCATTGTCAGCACGCGCGAAGTGATTGTCTGTACGGCTGAGGGCAAGCACTTCGTCAAAGACGTATTGACGGCGCCCCAGCTTTTGCCTGGCTTCGAATTGCCAGTCAAGACGATTTTTGCCGGCCTTTAATTTTTCAATTGCAATTTTCCAGCATATTTTTTAATTTAAATTGACTGAACAACCTGACGGCTTTTCAAATCACTTCCGGAGTCATTATGGCTAATTCCGTCCTAACAGCGCCTGTTGAAACCATCAAACCTTTTTCGGAAGGCGGAGTCATTGTCGCCAAAAAGAGCTTGCTGCTTGAACAACGCACCGATGTCACGGTCGATGAATTGGAGAAAATGTCGCTTCCGATGCCGGCTGAACTTTATAACGGGAAGGTGGTTTTCAAAATGGCAAATCCTTTACATGCTGCTATTCAATTGGCGGTTGGCGGCGAGCTTTATGCTTATTTAAAGAAAAATCCAATTGGCACAGCTTTCGCCGAAGCCCATTTCAAGCTCTGGCCCGAACGCGATGACCATGCCCGCATTCCGGATATTAGCTTTATTGTCAAAGAGCGTTTGCCAAAGGACTGGCTCCATTATCCGGCGATGGCCCCGGACCTGGCAGTGGAAATCCTGTCGCCGACGGATAGTTTCGAGGCCACGATGGAAAAAGTCGACGAATACTTGCGGCAAGGCACACAAATCGTTTGGGTCGTGATCACCAGCACCCGCGAAGTCTTGGTTTGCACCACCAAAGGCAAACACACCGTTAACGACGTTTTAACCGCGCCAAATCTTTTGC
>CAZEBL010000086.1:0-10699 GCA_964510325.1 uncultured Melioribacter sp.
TTGAGACCCATATTCACAATAATCAAGCTGAAATAATTTCTCTATCTTTCCCAAAGATTCCATAGGATAATTTACTCGATCGAGGTGAAGTACTCTCAATAATTGATTTTTCTTTTGATTATCCATTCAGCGTATAAAAAATCATTTTCTGTATCTATATTTACTGAACGTTCCTCAGGCATGATATAGGCACGACAATCTTTTCCCTTAAAAGAACCTTGTAAAAGAGTATCTCTTTTTGTAAGATAAATAGCTCCATTCCTAATAAACATTTTCTGAAGTTCTTGCCTTGGCTGATTCTCCATAATCTCGCAAAATGGAGGATCGATAAGTCTATCACCTTCCATATACTTCATTCTTGCTGGGTGCATTGCACCTACGTCAACTACGCTTATTACACTATCAGCATCAGTTTTAAACAGTTTAGTTATGCATTCATTGATATCTTCCTTAGTTCTAAAAGGTGTTGTTGGCTGTAGCATCATTACCGCAAAGTAAATTGTTTTATTCTTATCTTCCATAAAATTTAATGCATGTTGAATAACAGGTAATGATTTTGCAGAATCAGTTGATAAATAATCTGGTCTGATAAAAGGGACTTCAACTCCAAGTGACTTTGAAATATCGGCTATTTTAACAGAATCAGTAGATACTATTACATCAGATAATTCTGACAGTAGAGCTTCTTCAATAGTATAATGAATAAGCGATTTACCAGCTAATAATTTAATATTTTTGTCCGGAATACCCTTAGAACCCCCTCTAGCTGGTATCACACCAAGTATTTTCATTTAAATAGAACTTATAATATGGCTAATTCCCATATAAACTGAAGGTCTTATACTAATAATATCTTTATCTCTAAAAAGATTCCAACCGTCAA
This sequence comes from uncultured Melioribacter sp., assembly GCA_964510325.1. GTDB lineage: Bacteria > Bacteroidota > Ignavibacteria > Ignavibacteriales > Melioribacteraceae > DSXH01. The sequence goes on from CAZEBL010000086.1 coordinate 884, forward strand.
AAATTATCGGTTTTTCATTCATTGCCAAAACCATTGAACATAAATCTAACTTCTCAAATGACTTGTGATTATTCAAGAACATTACAACATCTTTGGATAAAAATCCTTCATTTATTTTTTCAAACTTAATATTGTAACTTGAAATTTGTTCTGGAGAAGCAACCGGATCATATCCAGATACATTATAACCACGCAATTTTAACTGATTTATTATTTCTATTGCAGTTGAATGTCTCAAGTCATTAGTCTCCGGTTCTCCTTTAAATGCAAGACCACACACCAAGATTTTAACTTTTCCTACTTCTTTCCCAATAATATTGATTTGTTCTTCCAATCTATCAATAACTATATTAATCATCGATTCATTAATTTCACGAGAATTCAGTAAATAATCTTTATTAATACAATCATCTAAATCAGAATTTGCCAAAATGTAAGGATCCTTTGTAAGACATGGCCCTCCAACACCAGGACTGGGCAATGGTATTTTATCCCTTGGATAACCTTCATTAGCAGATCTAATTACCTCATGAATATTTATATTATACTGATTGGCAATTCTTGCCATAAGATTGGAATAACTAAAAATATAATCGCGATATGTATTATTTAATAGTTTTACCATCTCAGCAGTTTCCAAAGAATTTACACGAACAATAGTTGGTGTAATATCTCTAAAAAGAGCAGCGGCTGCTTCTGTGGAATCTTCATTAAACCCACCTATGACTTGTGGTAAAGTTCTTAATTCCTGGATGGCTTTACCTTCGATAGTACGCTCAGGTGCAAAAGCAAGATGAAAATCAATTCCGCATTTAAATCCAGTATTAGCTTCAAGTACAGGAATTACTTTTTTCCTGCATGTTCCAATTGGAACAGTCGATCTTAATATCACTAAAGAACCACGCTTCATTTTTTTTGAAACCAATTGAACAGCATCATCTAAGTAAGTCATGACAGGAATTTTATTATCATCATGACTTCTAATAGGTGTACCTACAGAGATGACAAATACTTCTGCATCATCAGGTAAATAATCTGAAACAAAAAAGTTTTTATTATAATTTTTCTGAAGTAGCTCATTTAATCCTATTTCATGAATATAACTTTTTAATTCGCGAAGTGATTTTAGTTTTTCCTGTGAAGTATCATAACCAGTTACAATAAATCCCTGATCAGCAACAACTAGTCCAAATGTAAGGCCTACATATCCAAGTCCAAGCACTACAATATGCCTATGAATAGCAACCTTTTGCTCCCATATTTCATGATATGGAAGGATTCGATCAGGGATTCCATTTTTATCAACTATTATGATTTTACTCAAATACTTCCTACTTCTTCTATTATGAGAAGCCAATTCTAAAGGTAATTTTTCAATTATCTTCGAAATGGATAGATTATTCGGGAATGTAATAGGATCTTTTCTCATCAATGATTTTGCTGTAGCATTCAAATCACTTTTTGATAAAATATGGCGTCTTATATCACCTTCGGTAATTGTACCAATTAATTTATTATTACTATCAACTACCAGGGCAATCCCCACAGGTAAATCATAAATTTTAGCATCATCAAATATCTTTAAGATATCAATTAACTTAGTTTCTAATGAACAAAATAATTTTTCGATGAATTTCATTTATAATATTGCTCCAACAAAAATTCTGCCGCCATTTTATCTCCACCAGTTTCCATTAAATCAAAACTTCTAAGAAAGGAATCATATGTAGATTTTTCCATAATTTCCTGTATAATTTCTAAAATATTTTTTTTTTCATTCGAATTAAATAATAATCCAAGGCCAAGTTCTACAATTCTTTTGGAGTTAAATTTAATTTCTTTGTTAGTTTCTGATAAAGCAATGACCGGTATACTCCACTTTACAGCTTCAGTGAGAATACCATTTCCAGGCCGGCAAATTATAAGATCAATTTTAGTGAAGTCGATAAAATTAAATTTTTTTATTTTAGTATAAATTCTATGATATTTTTTAAATATTTTTTCATCTGTATGTACGTTGTAGTCATTACATTTAATAATTTCATCCATTATTTTGTATGAATTTTCTTCAATCAAATCACTACCACCCAATGTAAAAAGTATATTATTTTCATTTTTGTTTTTAGACCTTACTCTTTTATGACAGAACCATGGTAAGAGAATTGGTATAGTATTTTTCTTAACTGCCGGCATGGCCATGTATTTATTGGTAATCATTCTAAATCTTGATTCTTTCAATAATTGTTCTTCATATTCAATAAATAGCTCCATTTCATTATTAGCATTAGTATATTCTTTGAATATATCACTCCATAAAAACGACCCCATTAAAAAAAAGTCAATCCCAATTATCTTGGGTAAAACAATATTATCACTAACTAAAAAATTGCAACCATTTTTTTTTAATTCACTATCAACAGCTTTTATCCATTCCATGTACCTTATAAAAATATATCCTGAACGTGGATTAGGAGAAGGATATTTATCCATGAGAGAAAAATCCCACAATAGTCGATAATTATTCTTCCGTTCTCTGGGAAGTAAATGATATTGTTTTTTGATACAAAATATTTTTACTTGGATATTTTTATCCAACTCAAAAATTATATCAGAAATAGACAACACCCTATTAAAATGACCATAACCATTCGGAGAAACTAAGAAAAAGATCATTTTTTATTTTTTATATTGTAGTATTTAGTATACCATTCAATAAAATTCTTAATGCCGTAGTCTACCGGAGTTGAAGGGGAAAAATTAATATTTTCTAAAAGTTCTTTAACATCTGCAAAAGTATCAGGGACATCACCTGGTTGTATTGGCTTATAATTAATTTTTGCTTTTTTGCCAAGAGTCTTTTCGATTGAATTAATAAAACTAAGCAATTGTACTGGTGAATTATTACCAATATTATAAATTCTGAATGGGGCAAAACTAACAGATGGATTTTCGTGATAATTATTTTCTGGCAGTGGAAAAGATTTAATAAGCCTAAAAACTGATTCGATAATGTCATCAATGTAAGTAAAATCTCTTTTCATTTCCCCGTTATTATAAACATCGATCGGTTCATCGTTCAAGATTTTTTTTGTAAAAATAAATAGGGCCATATCTGGACGTCCCCATGGACCATATACGGTAAAGAAACGAAGTCCGGTTACTGAGAGATTAAAAAGGGCAGAATACGTATGAGCCATTAATTCATTAGATTTTTTCGTGACAGCGTAAAGCGAAATCGGATGATCCACATAATCAGTTACAGAGAAAGGTGTTTTTTTATTTGCTCCGTATACCGAGCTTGATGACGCAAAGAGGATATGTTTCGGTGGATATTTGCGGCATGTTTCGAGCAGGTTCAGAAAGCCAATTATGTTACTATTAACATAAGCATATGGATTTTCGAGAGAATAACGAACGCCAGCTTGTGCAGCCAGGTTAAAGACGTAATCGAACTTTTCATTCTCAAACAACTTAAGGATCTTTTCCCTGTCCTCAAGATTAAGCTTAGTAAACCGATAGCCATTGTATTTGGAACTCTGCACTAAATGATTATATTCAATTTTCTCTTTTTCTATACCGCTCTCTTTAAGCCGGGCATATTTAAGATTGACATCGTAATAGTCGTTTATATTATCCAAGCCTACAATTTCCCAACAACCCTCTTTCATTAATCTTTCAACAAGGTGAAAACCGATGAAACCCGCAGTGCCGGTAACTAGTATTTTCATTTCAAAGAGGTTCTTAGTTCGTAGTATTTAGTTCTTTGTTGGGTCAAGTATAAATTAAAAAGGAGAAAGTAAAAAGTGGATTTAATACTCTGCATTATTATTTTGTTTTAAGGACTATTGCCCCGAGTATTTTCTTCAATTCTTCTGATTCATTTATTAATAATTGAGTTTCTTCAGCTGATACTAATTGTAATTCTTTAATTATTCGCAGCCAGTAGTTTGTTTCTCTCATTTCTTTAAGTGCAATATTAACTTTGTTATTGAAATCGGCTTTTGAAGATCCTGCCTGAGCCTCCTCATAATTAGATCCTGCAGAAGTGGAAGATTTGGAAAGCTGATAAATTATAACTCTGTTTGATTCTGTAAATTTTATTTTTCTTAATAACTTTAATACATTTATAACAAATTCAAATAATCTTTCAGATAATCTATTTTTTGTTTCTTCCATTTTTGACTTTTTACTTTTGCCTTTTTACTTACGCCATTACTCTGTTACTGATCACACATTACTTTGTTACACTTTACCCTGATACATACTTAGTGACCCAGTTGAAAGCGAGTCCAGTGCCAATAGCGAGGAGGAAGCTAATCATAGTTCCGATTATAATATACTCCGATTCCTTACGATTATTAGGATTAGAGAACTCGCCGAACCTGAAGATTGATTTAGCGGCGATAAGGAAGCCGACAGCAGAGAAATTACCTGAGATTACAAAGAGGAGGATTAAAGTACGTTCGAGCATTCCGATAATTTTTCCGCCGTTAATAAATCCCCTTTTCGAATTATCCATTTCGATTTGTTCGAGGAGGGGTTTAACCGCAATATCTACAAAAAGAGATCCAAAACGTGATACTATAATAAGAGCAGAGAGCAAGAGCAAGAAGAAGAAATAATTATTTCCGAACAGGCTGGTCCAATAGGAGATATCTTTGAGAGGCTGGTCAGAATAATGCTCTATTACAAGTGCGGCTAAAATAATAGTTATAAAATGGAGTATCTGGTCGAACAGGAACGGGATCAACAGTTTATTATCTTTAAAGAATTTCACTTTAAGAAGGTCAATCATTCCATGAACAACAAAAAAGAGGACGGGTAATAACCAGAGTTTGAAAGCTCCGGTAATAATATAAATTGTTGCAGCAGTAATAAAGAGATGTTTAAGCAACTGAGCCGGTTTATGTTTTGATGAAGCCATTGAAGCGGATTGAAGGAGGAAGTCGCTTACAAGGTGCGAAGCAAATAGAGAGAGTAAGAAATAATTCCTGATTTCAGTGAGTTCATTCATTACTTAAAGTTTTTTCCAGTCAGTTTTACAAGTGATTAATATTGTATTTATTAATTACAAGTCCATAAGCTTGTTTTCAAAATATGCGAGGGCATTTGAAATAGAATTCCACCCTGAATTAAGAAGGTGTAAGCTAATGCTCTGCTGGCTTATGCGTGGTTTCCAGATTTTAGAAATTTGAGTTTGATTTAATCCGGAGAGTGCATAGAAGAGAGCGAGTGATTGTTTAGGAGTAGTTTTTGAAAGAATAAAATCGAGTAGTTTAATAATTACTTTCATATAATCGGCTCTCAAATATTCCGGTAGAGATAATGAGATTGTATTATTCATATTATCGAGATTGCGGCCTGAGATTCTGAATGCTTCTCCATCGCTTTGAGAAAGTTTGTTCTTATTTATAAAATCGACTGTACCTACAGCAACAGAGAGTCGGGAATTAATACTTTTAAATTGAATGCCGGATTTAAGGATCATTTTGAGTGCGACAGCAATTCTAAGAGAATCGACCGGGTCATTGACGAGTAATTGGAATCGATCGCCGCTATAGAGGTCAATTTGTGAAGGAGAAGAATCCTTAAAGTATTTTTTCAATAAGTTATAATAGGTATTCAAGGCATCGGGGAGTTTTTTCCGCTCGGATTTTGTAAGTAGTGACGAATCAATAATATCTCCGGTAATTACGGAATAAAGATTAGGTGTCATGGGTTATTGGTTATTGGTTATTGGTTCTTGGTTATTGGTTATTAGTTATTGGTTCTTGTCCTTCGACTATTCCTCGCTTCGCTCGGAATGCTCAGGACTAAAGGTTATTGGTTATTGGATTTATCAAGTAAAAAGTGACAAGGTGACTAAGTCGTTTAAGAGTAAACTGTGAACTTTATACGGCTAACAGATGTCGGAAGACAGTAGACAGATACTGGAAAACGGATAACGGAAGACCCGCCTTCACTTCGTTCCGGTCGGGCAAGCAGAAGGTGGATTAGAAAGTTTTCCATGTAGTTATTGTTTTAGAGAATTAAGTATGGTCATATAGTTCGAAAAATGCAAGAAATTAATCTAATGAGATAATCGTTTTTCATTTATAATCCCGGGAAGTGTTAAGGTTTGAGATGATTTTATTAATCGTTTCTTTTAGAGCTGGAAGTTTATCATTGATTGTATCAAAAATAATTTCCGCATCTACATCAAAATAGTGATGAGTTAGAATATCTCTCATACCTTTAGCCGCTTTCCAGTCAATTTCGGGATAATGATTAAGAAGTTCGTTCGAAGATATTTTATCAATTTCTTTTAATGCCTCACCAATATTAATTAGCTGCATGCAAATGCTATCAAGTTTCTCACGCCCTGTATCGTCTTTAAGAAAATCTTCATAGTTATCAATCTTATCTGATCTTTTCAAAATAGTTTCAATTGACCATTTAATATTATTCAATACATTAATGACGATCTCTTTATCGTACATAGAGAGCGTCCTTTTCAATTCGTGTTTTTAGAAATGAATTCATATGTTTTCTTAAACGTACCAGGTCAACTTTTTTACCCAGTAGCTGTTGAAGATAATATTTAAGTGAGACAAATTTTAATAGATCGATTTTCTCTATCACGACAGCGATATCGATATCACTTTCCGGATTTTCCTCCCCTCTGGCATAGCTGCCGAACAGGCATATTTCCGATACTCCGAATTCACTTTTCAATTCAGATTTGTGCTTTGCTAAAATTTGCTCGATTGTTGTCTTAGTCATAATCAACTATAGTAAAAAATACTTATTTGGACTAATGAGTAAATATAACAAATATTTTATTCCAATAAATAACGGGAAATAGTGCATGTTTAGAAAGCGAAAAAGTTACAAGGTGACAAAGTAACAAGGTAACAAAGTCGGTGAATAGTGACTTGTCACGAGTAACGGGTGTACTGAAGATGAGAATCGGGAACAGTAACCAGTTACTAGTAACGAGTGATCTGTGAACAGTAAGCGGAGGACAGAAGTCGGATGCTTTAAGACTGAAATCAGAAGACGGAGGACAGACGACGGATATTGGATTAGAAAGTTTTCCATGTAGTTATAGTCTTATGCAATTTTGAGTTTAATTGGTCGTAACAATTATCCATTTCAATAAATACTTTATCTTCGATATATCCTAGATCTTTTGAGAAATTGAGCCATCCTCTAGTTTCTTTAGATGATCCTAATGCATCTACAAGATGACGAATAAAAATATTTTCATATTTACGTTTAGCAAAACCCTCACGGATATTCATTGCAACAGATCGTGAAGATCTTCTTATCTGGTCAGTCAAAGAATATTTTTCTTCTTTTGGGAAATCAATTGACAATTTGTGAATTTTTAATGCTAAATCGTATGCTGATTGATATATTTTTAGATCATAAATACTCTTAATCATAATATGTTGTCAGTTGTCGGTTATCTGTCTTCCGTTATCAGTTCTCTGTAGTTCTTCTTTGTTACTCCGATACCCGCCATAGGTTATTGTGTTATTAACCCATCCCATGCAAGCATTCAAGCATCCAAACATCGCGATCATAGCATTTATTTCCATCATTCCACTTTCTTACTTCCATTTTTGACTTTTTACTTTTGCCTTTTTACTTCAACTACCATGCGATAAACAAATCCAGATTACGCTTTAAAGATTTTTTGGCTACGAATATTCTTCCTTTCAAATACATTCCTTGTATCTACAATGAGTTTCGAGCTATCGGCTATAAGCTGGTAATCAATCGAGTCGTGGTCTGTGGAGATAAGTATAAGGTCGTATGATGAAATTGTTGAACTGTTAAATTGTACAGACGACATCTCAAAATTATACTTGCGTGTCGGAGGAATTTTAGGAATATAGGGGTCGTAGTAATCAATTTGCGAACCTCTAGCTCGAAAGAGTTCAATCAATTTAAGTGACGGTGATTCGCGCATGTCATCAATATTTCTCTTATATGAAATACCAATGAGTAATATCTTTGACTTACTAAGAGGAATGCCGTTCTGATTTAATAAATCTCTTGTTCTTTCGACAACATAATAGGGTTGATAGGTATTGATCTCACCAGCAAGTTCAATAAACTTTGTATTGATATCATATTCACGAGCTTTCCATGTGAGATAGAAGGGATCGATCGGGATGCAGTGACCTCCTAGACCGGGTCCTGGATGGAACTCCATAAATCCGAATGGTTTAGTTGAAGCGGCTCTTATTACTTCCCAAACATCAATTTCCATTCTATCGAAGACCATTTTAAGTTCGTTTACCAATGCTATATTAATAGAGCGGAAGATATTTTCGAGTAATTTAGTTGCTTCAGCAGCGCGAGCCGAGCTTACCGGTACCGTTTTTACGATTACCTGATCGTATAGGGCAGTAGCAACTTCAAGGCAATTTGGAGTAACACCACCGACTACCTTAGGAATTGTGGAAGTGGTATAGTCGGGATTATTTGGATCTTCGCGTTCAGGACTAAATGCGAGGAAGAAGTTCTCGCCAACTTTCATATTACGCTTAGGAACACCTATTGATTCTTCGTCATCTAGTTCCAAACCAACAACAGCACTAATACCATGTTCAAGGATTGGCAAAAGTACTTCATCGGTAGTGCCCGGATAGGTAGAAGATTCGAGTGCAACGAGCTGTCCTTCTTTTAAGTACTTAGCAATTTCTTTTCCTGATTCTTCGATATATGTAAGGTCAGGTTCACGGTGTTCATCCAGTGGCGTTGGAACACATATGATGATTACATCAACATCAATCAATTTAGAAAAATCCGATGTAGCCGTGAAGCGGTTACTGGATACTTGATGCTGGATTCTGGATGATGGGATATGTTTGATATAGCTCTCTCCCTTATTTAAGAGAGGAATTTTTTTCTCGTCGATATCAAAGCCGAGCACATTAAATTCTTTCTCTGCGAAAGTAAGAGCCAATGGGAGTCCAACGTAGCCCATTCCGATAATACCGATAACAGCGGATTTGGAGTTAATCTTGTTTAGTAGTTCTTGTTTGAGTGTCATAAGTAGTTTTTATTTAGTAAAGGAAACTGACAAATGAAGTAATGAGTAACAGGTTATGATTGATTGCTTGATTGCAAGAATCTAAAGTTTTGAGATATAATTTTTTGTACTTTTTCACTTGGTTTTCTTGCACTAAGCTAATTTATCATATAATTCTCTTAGGTTCATTGGATCATTCAAGCATCCATTTCCATGCAGGTGTCACTCTTATGCGTTTATTATCTAAAACAATTTCATCCGACTGATCCAGTGTAATGATAATTCCTTCTTTCAGCTTAAAATAACGCAATGCTTCCACTAACCCTTCCACTTCACGCTCTTTGTTTGAATTGTTCAGTTCTGTCGTTACCTGGAGAGCAGCGTTAACTTTAGAATCTTTCTGCAATACAAAATCACATTCATTTTTATCGCTATAATAAAAAATTTCCTCTCCCTTGGCTCTTAGATGTATATAAATTGCATTCTCCAGCAACCTTCCTTTGTTCTCGGAAAACTTAAACGACACACTATTAGCAATACCATTATCTATGCAATAAAGTTTTTTCTCATTTGAATTCTGGACATTTATTGATTCAGAAAAAATATTAACTAGAAAGATCATATAACAATCATTTACATAATTTATAAAATCATAGATAGTGTCTTTCGCAATCTTAATTCCAGAAGATTTTAATTCGTTATACAACTTATTGACAGAAAGATAATTAGAAACATTAGATAAACTTTTTTTAATAAAATACTTTAGCGCAGTCGGGTTTTTAATATCATAT
>CAZEBL010000087.1:0-754 GCA_964510325.1 uncultured Melioribacter sp.
TGTTCTGTAAGAACCTTTCGCATTTCATTTTGTGCTTCATCAACTTTGATATCTGTCCCCGGTAAAAAGATTGGATTTGTAGATTGCTCATTTCTACTGTAAGAGATCCTCAGATTACTGCCGGGCAAATTAATTGGTAATAATTTTATAACATCAAGATCCGCCGATAAAGCCCAGGATAAATTATCCTGTCTGCTTCCGAACCTATCTGCAAGTTTGTGGAAATAAGGGTTAGTCTGACTAACATTAAGACTAACGGTTGCAAGATCAGCAAGTTTTAAGGATGAAGTAGCGCTATAAGCCCATCCGGGTGTTGCATCGGCTTCCAGTACTCTAAGCTCGTTTATCCAGACACTACCAGAAACACGATTCCCTTTTGTCCCTTTATCGGATGGATTTATTATTCCGATTGTAAAGAATGTAACTCTTGTAAGTGTTGGATTACCAAGAACACCATAAAAGTGTCCTTCTTTTCCTTCAACAGGAACCCTGTAAATCGATTTAATATTTGTAGTATCTCTCCGTTGTTTTATGGCTGTCAATTCCGAGAAAATTAATTTTACTTCGTTCCAATTCCCTCTAACAGGTTGACGGTATTCATAAAAATTAAGTGAGTCCGATCCAAACCTCATATATACTTCAGAAGAATAATTGGTAGGATCCCTATAATAGGAAACGGAGCCCGGGCTGATAGAATCTAGATCGCCATGTATAAATAACTTCATCTCTTTGTAATTGAATACATCGAGGGGTT
>CAZEBL010000087.1:764-1692 GCA_964510325.1 uncultured Melioribacter sp.
ATACAAATACTTTACTATTTCCCTTTTATCACCATCTTCCAGATTTTTCAATAAAAGGTTTAATGCTTGTTCATTTTTAAATATTTCATAATCAGGTTTAGACCTATCGCGCTCTCTCTGAACACCGGGCGGAGAAGTATATTCAGGATTCTCTTCAATACTTATTGTCGATACTGTTAGAACTTCGTCGTCTATAGTAACTTTTTGATCCAAAACTTTTTGCCACTGGTTACCAACAAGGTTCATTTCTGCAAAACGAATATGCACATCCTGATCGGCACCAGCTACCCAGAACCGGATAAATTCAACAACGGAAAAACTTGGATTCCCTTCCTTCATTACAAAATCCTTTAATGGAATTTTGAATAAGAACCATCCATTGTTTCCACTTCCCTGAATAAATGGATTCGTTGTTCTGTTGGTATCTAAGGGAATTTCGTATCTGAAATAACTATTAACAAGATCTATTGTAAAATTGCGGTTCAGATCCTCTGAATCGGGTAATCTACCCTGATCGATTGACTTAGCATTTCTTTCAGTACCGTTAACCCGGGAGTAATCTGCGTTTGTAGTTAATTGGAATGAATAATTATCATTACTTGGATCTGGATTTGTGGTTACATTATAACCGGGCTCCTCGTTATCAAGTAAACCATCAATACCAGTATCTTCGCCATCGTCAACAAGGTCATTCAAGTTTTTGTCTTCGGTATCCAATCTACCGTTTGGAATTACATCTTCGCTAATCTGACCAAGATCAATATTTAATTTAAGATTTGCCGGTGCCCTCACAATTTTTACCCAGAATTCAATGAACTCAATATTTTCTTCAATAAGATTATTTGCAGTAGAAGAGAGATACTTCATCATACCACCCCAATTCTTGGTCCGGTCGCCAAGATTCGGGAACCAATTATATGCACCTCTT
>CAZEBL010000087.1:1702-7541 GCA_964510325.1 uncultured Melioribacter sp.
ATCAAGAACAGTTATAAAATTATCATCGGGAGTTGTTTTTTTTCTATCACCATAAATTTCTTTAACAGTAACATCCGACGGCGTAACATTATACCAATAGGACTTTGCTTTGTAGTTCATCTGAGCATTTTGAGGCTGCGCTTCTCTTGGATTATTGAACAATGGTAAATTATTTATAAAGGGTAATTTTGTCGGAACACTAATATCCCGCCACGAATTGTAAGGCATACCAAGCGGAATTATTTTTTTAGCTCCCTCAAAGTCATCTACATATGCAATGCTTCTACCGTCATCGCTTGCAATTGTACTTTTCTTTGTATTTGGATCAGGATTTATATATGCGTATTCAGCACTCATCGTAAAAGTTGAAGGTGCACTGGTTGATATAACTTTATCGAGTAACTTAGTAACAAATGGTAGATCAATCCTTGTATTGAAATCGATACCGAATATGGAATTATTTAGTGGCTCTTCACCAATCCTTACTTTATCGCTAAGAGTTTGTTGATTAAGATTTAGAAATGAAAAACCGAGTGAAGTTTCCCGGCTTATATCTAAAAGACCTCTTAAACCAAGAAGAGTTTTAGATGCAAGCTGGAATAGATCGTTTTGTTCGTAAGAAATTCTTAAGTCGGCACCCGGCACTAACGCTTCATCTTTACGGATAATTACCTGTCCAAGATTGTAATCAACAGAATAATCAGCTCCTTCTTTAAGCTGCATTCCTCCAAGCATAACTTTAACAGAATTTTCAACCACATTGAAACCAAGACTGTAAACCGATGAAACAGAAGCGGAGTATTCACCTCCTAAAATAAATTTATCTTTTGCACGATCCTGTTTTGCAAAAGTGACGGTTGTATCATAAATCGCCTGATATTTCAGTGATTGATCAAGCTGTGTTGGGAAATCATTACCAAATGGTTGTAATACAGGAAAAATTATTTCACCGGTACTAGGTAATACCGTTCGATTTGGGAAATAATCAAATGTTCCATCGGGCTGTGTACCTGTTCTACTCTTATCAGTTTTATCCAGTCCAAATGCCTGAAGTAATTTAACACCGTTTATTTCATTCTGAGCTTCACCACCTTCAATCTGGAATCGGATATCGAATGTGAATCCTTCTTCTTTAATATCTCTACCACCAACGGAATAGATATTTCTTAACTGAAGTTTCCATGCATCTTTGAATTGTGGTTGTAAGTTGGGAGGTTTAATAAGTCTTAAAACCACACGAGCTGTTGAATCTGCTCCAACATCCTGAATAAATTCGCCATAATAAACATCGTCATCGGATAATTGAGTAGGACCTTCTAATCTGAATGCAGCAGCAATTGCATCCTGATCCTGAATCTGTGTTTTAAATGTTATGAAACCAGCCTGAGGATGAAATTCATAATCAACACCTTGCTGCAATAATACAAATCGTCTGTCAATTTCTCTTGTTCCGGGTATTGATTGTAAAGTACTATCTCTAAGATCGTCATACTTTTGATTTTTTGTTCGCCGCCTAAGATCAATATATGCATTTGCTTTTCTTTCATTTGGATTTACAAGCCCGGTTATTGTCTTCCAAACTTGAATATCTTTTACAAACAGAGAATCTCTTGGCCTTGGAACAGGATTACTAAAAATATCTTTGAATAAACCAAGATTAGGATCTGCATACACAGGAAGTATAAAGAAGTGATTTTGTGAATAGTCGTAAGCACGTATTTCAAACTTCTGAGCTTTTGCACCTCCACTAACATTAACCTCTTTTACTTCCCCCTTTTTCTGTGAAGCAAGAGCAGTTAAACTGAATGGACCCATTTTCATTAAAGCTTTAACTCCAAACAGAGCTTCGCTTCCCCCAATTAATGGTGATGTTTGAAGTGAAACGTTACCGGCTTCTACACTTTGAATTATTTCGTCTTCGAATCCTGTATATTTTATTTTAAGCTGGTTTTCGAATTGAAACTGACGCTCTGTATTCCAGTCGGCTGAAATTGTAAGCTTCTCTCCAATAGTTCCGTTAAGATTAATCTGAACTGTCTGTTTGAAGTCAGGTTCATTACGAGTATTGCCAAGTGCAGAGGTTGTAATTCCGGAGGTAGTTTCATTTCGCCAAGCACCATGAATATCAACTGCACCGGCAATTTTCAGATTTATTTTTGGTGTACCGAAAATACTTAAGAATGATGCACTCGGTAATGGAATTTCGATATTTGTAATATCGGTTAATAACTGACTTAGATCTTTCTTTTCTTCCTTAAGTTTATATTCATAACCTTTATCTTCCCAGAGTTTTCTGGTTATTGCATCCAAGCGTAATTGAATATACTCTTCGAGTGGGATTTCCAGAATTGGTTTAACAACCTGCCCTCCTATAGATTCTTTAATAATAACTTTTGTTCCTGAAGAGTCTAATTCAACAAGTCTTGTTAAAGTAGCAGCAGAAGGTTTTAAGAGAAGAGGAGAATACCGTCTTTCCCTGATGCTTAGAGTGTATTCGTCTTTATCGGAATATCTAAATTGTTGAAGCCGGGCTGTTGAATCCTGTGAAAGTGAATCAATTCTGCGAAGTGAATCTTCCCTGGCTTTGAATTTTATCGAATCGCTTTTGGAAAGTTTTAATAAAGTTGTATCAGGTGCTATTGAAGAATCTAACTTAACTGTAGAATCGGGTGAATTAAAAAATGATTTTAGAAAATCCGGACCGGGAGATGATGGTTGCGGAATTTCAACAAAGGGATTAGAAGAGCCGATTTGATTGCCCGATTGTAATAATTGTAGAACAGAATTGTAAAAAGAAGTTCTGTTAACATTTGGATTTCCATGATAGGTAAATCCAAAGAAAATTATAACGGCAGCAACAAAAAAGGGAAACAAAACTAATTTGATTCCCGGCTTCGAAGTATTTTTTGGCACTGAAAAAATAATAGACCTATAAATTATTCGCACTAATTAATGTAGAAATTACGCTATCAAACCTCCCTTATTTTTTCGACTCAAAAATTAATAAAAATTTACTTTAATGCAATCCATAAAATTTTTTTTTAGGTTGGTTCAGATAATGTCGTTCAAGTGGGTTTTTTCGTCAATCGCTTCAATGATGTTGCTTTCGTGAACAATTACAGCACTAAGTTTATTACCTACACAGGCACCGGTATCAAGATATAGAGCATGGGAGTCTTCAATAAGCGTAATATCCTGTTGCTTTGTATGACCAACTATCTGAAGTTTACCAAGATCCAGTAGCGGGTCGCGTGTCCACATTATTCCTCTATCTGTCCGTAAATCGTTATTTATAAATGGATCAAGTAACTCAAGGTTATTTTTAAAATCTGTCGGTAAAAATTTTTCGTATTGAATGGAGATACCGGCATGACAGATAAAACAGTCTTTCAGATTATAATAGAGTTGAGTATTCTTAATATATTCAAGATGAACAAACATCTCTTCCTGATGTTTTTCATACGATTCTAAAGTTGTTTCGTTACCGTTAAAAAACCATGAACGGGCAAACACACTTGAAGGTTCTTTGAAAAAATGGAGAAACATATAATCGTGGTTACCGGGTGCAAACTGAATATTATTATCGATAATAAATTTTACAACTTCGTAACTATGATTTCCCCTATCAACAAGATCACCAACAGAGTAAACCGGAATACCGGGATAGTTCTTAACTATTTTATTATAGAGTTTTTCTAAAGTAAAAAAACAACCGTGTATATCACCAATAACAGCAACCATAAATTCTCAACTAAATGTGATAAGTTTTTTTAGCAAAATCTAAAAGCTCATCCTTAAAAGCCGGGTGCGAAATATCAATTAATGATCTAACACGTTCCGGGATAGTTTTCCCGAATAAATTTACTGCACCATATTCTGTAACAACCCAGTGAACATCACCGCGTGAAGTAACAACTCCGGCGCCGGGTTTTAAAGTTGGAACAATCCTTGAAAATTTTAGATCCTTTGTAGCAGCCGGTAAAGCAATAATCGGTTTACCTCCTTCGGAATGAGCAGCACCTCTAACAAAATCGACCTGACCGCCAATGCCACTATAGAATCTTGTACCGATTGAATCCGAACAGACCTGACCTGTTAAATCGATTTCGATTGCAGAATTGATTGCAACCATTTTATAATTTTTGGAAATCAGGAATGGATCGTTAACATATTCCTGAGGATGAAATTCGAAGATTGGATTGTTATCAATAAAATTGTAGGAACGTTTAGTGCCGAGAACAAATCCGGCAATAATTTTTCCCTGGTGAAGTGTTTTCCTTTCACCGTTTACAACCCCTTCCTCAACAAGTTCAATCAATCCGTCGCTGAACATTTCAGTATGAACGCCGAGATCGTTTTTAGTGTGTAGATATTTCAATACAGCATCGGGAATTGCGCCAATGCCCATTTGAAGTGTTGAGCCATCTCCAATCAATTCTGCAATATGGCTCCCTATACGATCATAAATCTGGAGCATTTCCGGAGTTGTATCCGGATCAACTTGAGGTAATTCCTGTAATGGCGTATCAACTTCTACAATAAAATCAATTTTGTTGATATGAATAAAACTGTTACCAAGACCTCTCGGCATTTGTTTATTAACCTGAGCAATAACACACTTAGCTTTTTCGGCGGGAGTTTTAATATTTCCCACATCAATACCATAACTGCAGAAACCATGTTCATCGGGTGGAGAGACATGAATCATTGCAACATCTGCCTGAAGCACACCGCGTTTAAACAACATAGTAACTTCGGAAAGGAAAATCGGAATAAATTCTGCTCTACCTTCGTTAACAGCCTGGCGGGTATTACCGCCTATAAAAAATGCTTTGTGGCGGAAATGTTTTTCCATTCCGGGCTTTACATAAGGTATGTCGCCTACAACAAGTATATGGTAAATATCAACATTACTTAATTCGTCTTTTCTTTTCACCATTGCATTTATTAATTCGAGTGGTGCGGCACAACCCGGTTGAATAATAATTTTATCATTCGACTTAATTACTTTTACAGCATCATCAGCCGAGACAAGTTTGGCGTTATACTTCTTTACCCATGGTCCATTCATCGGCTTATCAAATTTTACCTGATCAATTGTCATCTTTTAATTCTCTTTTAGTTATTTGAAAAAATATGAAGTCTTCTATACTCAATGTTAAATGTTTCGGCAATACTTTCGTTTGTGCAGTAACCGTTATAAGTACAAACACCTTTAGCAAGTCCTGTATCCCCTAAAAGTGCCGATGATAAACCACCATCTGCAATTTCTTCTACATACTCTAAAGAAGCATTTGTTAATCCATAACTTGCAGTTCTGCATACCAGCGCCGGCATGTTAGGAACACAATAATGAATTACATTATGCATGGTAAATACGGGTTCAGAGATTGTTGTCGGTCTGCTCGTTTCAATACATCCGCCCTGATCGATTGATACATCAACAATAACTGCTCCTTTCTTCATAGTCTTAACCATTGCCTCGGTAACAAGATGAGGAGTTTTCTCTGCCTTAATTTGAATAGCACCAATGAACAAATCTGCAAATTTAACTCCGCGAGCAATTGTAAAAGGATTTGCCGCAACCGTAGAAATATTTTTCGAAATATCGGTATTAATTCTTCTTAGTCTCCGTAAGTCACGATCTAATACAATCACATGAGCACCACTTGTATAGGCAGCACGCGCAGCATTAAATCCCGCAACTCCTGCACCGAGTATTACAACAGCAGCCGGTGCAACACCTGCAATTCCTCCCATTAAAATACCTCTTCCAATCTGGGAGTCGCTACCCAAATATCTTTCCCCAACCTGAACAGCAATCTGTCCGGCAATCTCA
>CAZEBL010000087.1:7551-10593 GCA_964510325.1 uncultured Melioribacter sp.
TTTTTTCTTCAACAGTTTTTCAATTACATTTTTCTTACCAACAGCAAGATGCAAAAATGAAAATAGTATTTGCTCATCTTCAAGCAGATCTACTTCCTGTTCTGTAAGAGGTGCAATTTTAACTATCATTTCGGAACGCTGATAGACTTCTTCCGGAGTATAAACAATATTTGCACCTACATTACGGTATTCGTCATCTGTAAAATGACTTTCTATTCCAGCACCGGTTTGAACAAAAACTGTATGGCCGGATTTTACAAGCGCATCTACACCGGCTGGAACTATTGAAACTCTTTTTTCTTCTCTTGTTGTTTCTTTTGGTATTCCTATACGCATAGTGTTTTTTATTTTATTTGATGTAAAAATAGTTATTATAAATTCTATCTACAACGATACCTTAAACCGGCGTAACCGGTTTTTTATTTGATAGGACTGCAGCAACGTTTTTAGCGGCTAATTGAGCCATTTTACTACGTGTTTCTATAGTTGCACTGCCAATGTGAGGTAATAAAAACGCGTTATCGAGCTTAAATAATTCTTGATTTATTTTGGGTTCTCCTTCGTAAACATCAAGTCCAGCAGCAAATATTTTTTTCTTCTTAAGAATTTCAATCAAATAATTTTCTTCAACCACTTCCCCGCGCGATGTATTCACTAAAATTGAAGTCGGCTTCATCAATTTCATGTTTTCTCTATTCAATATGTGAAACGATTCTTTGTTAAGAGGTAAGTGAAGGGAAACAATATCAGATTTTTTAAGCAGTTCATTGAGTGAAACTTTTTTTGCACCTGTTACACTTTCAAATTTTTCTCTGCGGTTTCTATCGGAATAAATTATTTTTGTTTTGAATGGTAATAATCGCTTTGCAACCTCAATACCGATTCTTCCCGCACCGATAATTCCAACAGTTTTACCCGATAATTCAATTCCTAACATTAACTGCGGCATCCACGCCTTAAATTTATTTTTGCGAACGAAAATGTCTCCTTCCCTCAACCTTCTTGCACATGCAAGAATAAGAGCAAGAGTTAGATCGGCGGTTGCATCGTCCAGAATTCCGGGTGTGTTCGTTACTACAATGTTTTTGGATTTAGCATACACAGCATCAATATTATTATAGCCGACAGCAACGTTTGCTATCACCTTACATTTATCAAGACTATCAATTACATGGCGGTCAATCGTATTAGTTAGAAGGCAAATCAATCCGTCCGCATCTTTAGCTCTTTTAATCAATTCCCTTTTACTGATAATATTATTTTTCCTGTATACATCAACCTCAAATCCCTTTGATGATAGCAACTCTTCTACATTCCCCGGCAATTCCTGTGTAATAAAAACTTTCATGTATTACCCGAACAAAATTCTAACAATTAATAATGCGCCTAAAATTCCGGCTATATCAGCAAGCACACCGGCTGCAACAGCATGTCTTGTGCGTTTAATGTTTACAGTTCCAAAGTAGAGAGCCAGAACATAAAATGTTGTTTCGGTACTTCCCATAATTGTTGAGACTAAAATTCCGATGAAGGAATCGGCACCGTGAACCGAAATAATTTCGGACATAATTCCAAGCGAGCCGCTACCAGAAAGAGGACGCATTAAAGCCATTGGCAATGCTTCTGCCGGCATTCCAATTAGATTTGTAACGGGAGATAAAATTAGAATAAGAAAATCCATTGCACCGCCCGCTCTAAAAATTCCGATCGCTACAAGCATTGCAACAAGGTAAGGAATTATTCTTACTGCAACATTAAATCCTTCTTTTGCACCTTCAACAAACACTTCATAGAGTTTAACTCCTTTAAATATTCCGAAAAAGACAAAAGAAATAATTATCAACGGAATTGCAAGAACGGAAATAGTCTGTATTACGGATTTCAAAAGATCTGTATTAAATGCAGAAAACAATCCTGATGTAATTGATAGGATTAATAAAACCGCAGCAACTAAAAAGCCGGCAATGATTTTAATGTTCCCTTTAAGCCACATGGCAAAATTAAAATCTGGTATTGAAAACTTTTCGAGAATTTTAGCGGATAAAATTCCAACAGAGGTTGCACACAACGCACCGAAGAATGATGTTCCGATTATAATTGCCGGGTCACTGCTTCCCGCAGCAGCTCTTATTGCAATTGCAGTTGCTGGTATCAATGTTAATCCCGCTGTATTAATTGCAAGGAATGTGCACATTGCATTAGTCGCGGTTCCTTTCTCCGGATTAATTGAATCGAGTTCCTCCATCGCTTTTAAGCCGAATGGTGTTGCAGCATTACCAAGACCCAACATGTTAGCCGAAATATTCATTATCATCGAACCGATTGCGGGATGATCATGCGGAACATCAGGGAATAAAAATTTTGTAACCGGTCTAACACCTTTTGCAATTAAAGAAATTAATCCGCCTTGCTCTGCAATTTTCATTATCCCGAGCCAGAGAGCCATAATACCGATTAATCCCAGTGCAATTTTTACTGCGTTTGCAGCGTAATCAATTGCAGAATTGGTTACATCTTTCATCTTTACAAACGAAATTTTTTCTGTGTATAAAGTTGCAGTATAAAGAACCGAATCGAGTTTTTCCCTTAAAACAATCTGACCCGAAATATCATTCTCTCTTCCGTTAATTTTTGCCATCTCCTTCCACATTGCCGGACTTTGATCGTCAATTTCAAAATATGCAGCAAAATTTTTCTTTTCCCTGTTGTATGTAAGCTTAACATTCTGTTCTACATCGTCATTAATTTTTGTGTTGTAGAAATCATTAAAGACAGTTTTACTTATCATCAAATTAGCAGTTGAAGATTTAGAGGAATCAATTCCGGATTGATCAAACTTTACAAGAACATAAAGCGATTCGCCGTTTCTGAATTTATTTGTAGCTGAATCGGATAGATCGATTGTAACTGCCGTAACAATGCCGAGCAGCAGTAATGAGAACCAGATATAGTTTAGCATTAGATTCCCGAATGGTGAAATGAATTGGCATAAAATTATTAAATTCTTTCCGTAAAAAACATTTTTTATTTAATTTCGGTTAC
>CAZEBL010000088.1:0-10416 GCA_964510325.1 uncultured Melioribacter sp.
CTCACGAAGTATTAATTCATAATTAAGAATGTGAAGGAATACTTTCCCTCCGGGCTTAAGCAATTTAAATATTTTGTAGAAAGCTTTCTTTAAGTCACGCTTAGATAAATGAGCAATAGTGTTTCCAACCGCAACAACATAATCGAACTTTCCAAAATAATTTTTAGAAATTGAACCGAATGAATCAACGCTTGTATTAATATTCACATTGTGCTTAACCGCATTCTCAATTGTCTTTTGTATCATGTTCGGAGATGGATCGAAGGCAGATACTGAATGCCCGTTTTTTGCAAGCGCAATTGAATCAAGACCAATTCCGCACCCAATATCAGCTATGTGTCCGGGAATTGGGAAAATATTTTTGTAGGCATTAATTCTAAGCTCAAGATTCTTCTCAAAATCGATCATCTTTCCGTAAAAACCGGAAATCTCATCATAAAAATTTTTGCTTTTAACTATCATATTATTAATCGGGCAGACAATAGTCTGCCGGTATAAAATTTTTCGTTTAGTGTTTAGCCGTTCTCATTTCGGCGGCTTTTTCTTTTATTTCAGTTAAATCACGCACCATTTCACTCCAGCCATACCAGAATGCATAATCCGGATTAATGTGGAAGGTTCCCTGAAAAGTTCTCATTCTGTGTTCGAGAAACATAACAAACAGTTTCTGTTCAATCGAAGTTGGTGCATCATGGAATGCAAGCAGCAGGGGATAATTTTGCGGATATGAATCGGGTTTTTTTAGTAATCCGTCTTTATAAAGATCAGCGACTGTTGAAATTGCTTCAGCCATTAATTTGTCAGCTTGCCGGATCATTTCATCACCTTTTTGTAATTCGGCTTTCACCATGTTCTCCGAATGACAATCGCCGCATATTTTTATCATTTTGCTTCTTTCTTTTTGCCAATCTTCTTCTGTTAGTCTGGCCACATCCGCAGCTTTAACTACATCAACCAGCTTTGTTGGATTTCCATTAATGTCGAGAACACCAAGGGCTTTTAATATTGTTGCCCTATCTTTTGCCCATTGTTCATCCTTAGGCATTGGTAAACGGACTGCCAAAAATCCCCATGCAGTTCTTACTTCATGATCTCCTTTGGACATATGACAGGTTTGACAGGTAGGAGCCGCGGAATCCTTCCCGAGGACACCAATTTGCTTTAATGTATTACGAACACCATGTTTTGCAGTGGAATACATTTCCCACTGCGGATGATCAAATCCCTGGTGACATGTTTTACAAGCTTCTGGTTGTCTAGCTTCGTCTGCGTTAAATGTATGACGTGTGTGGCAGGATTCGCAAGCAAAATGACCGAATACCGAGCCGGATTCTTTAAGCTGTTTTAATTCTTCTGTAGTCTTGTCTCCGATTTTATGACATCCGCCGCAGCCTTTTAATCCTTCCATTAGAGCCATGGGCTGCATATGAGCTGTTGGCATTGCCTTCATTGCAGTCCATGCAACTGCATGTTTCCCTTTCTTATACTGTGATACTTGTGTCTCATGGCATTGATTACAGGTTTCCGGTGTTGGCAAAATTACTTTTGAAACATTTGAACCATTATTATGATCGTCGCCATGACAGGTTGTACAATCAACATCATTTTGTGCATGTTTACTTAGTTGCCAATCGCTTACAATTTTAGGAGTTACACCTTTGTGGCAGTTAACACAAATTTGAGCTTTCAGGGAAAGAGTAAATGCAAAAGATAGAATTGCCAGGACGAAAAGTTTTTTCATTTCGACCTCCTTATAAAGTTAAAGAATTATATATCTATAAATTAACTTCTTTTAGAACGTCGCCTTCAATTCCAATAACAACAACCTTTAAAGGAATCTTTTTCTCGGATTGATTAAGGGCTTGTTGTGCAATCTGAACAAGTCCGCTGCAACATGGCACCTCCATGATCAACACAGTAATTGAATTTATATTTGAACCGCTAAA
This sequence comes from uncultured Melioribacter sp., assembly GCA_964510325.1. GTDB lineage: Bacteria > Bacteroidota > Ignavibacteria > Ignavibacteriales > Melioribacteraceae > DSXH01. Next base: position 1,947 of record CAZEBL010000088.1, read on the forward strand.
CATAGTTGCTAATTTTTCTATATAGACCTGTTTGTTTGAATCTAATTTAGGACATGCAATTACTATAGTATTTCCCTTTAAAAAATCGGAATGTAAATTGGAATAAGCAAATCCTACACAATCGGCAGTCAATAATAAATTAGAATTCTTAAAGTAAGAAGCGTTTGGGGAAACCAAATGAAGCTGAATAGGCCATTGACGCAATTGAGATTTATTAGGCGAAGTTACTTTTCCATCGGCATCTGTTCTTACTATTTCCCGGGAAGCAGAACCCGGACACCCTTGCTTTGTTTCTATTGCTGGATCAACTTCAAAAGCTGGAATTGAAATTCTATTATTTTTGAGGTAATCAATCGCTTGGGCAAAATATTCAAACTCTCTGTGATCTTTCAAATGTTTTAAGTGAGCTTTGATAACGTTTTGCCCACCTTTAAAAATTGTTTCCATTACAACAGATTCGTTATAAGGTTCAGCTTCCCTTTTTTCAATTGTAATTGCACCTTGCGGACACTCGGTGATGCAAGCGCCAAGCCCGTCGCAAAACAGATCACTTATCAATCTGGCTTTACTGTCAATAATTTGAAGAGCACCCTCGGCACACGCCGGAACACATACACCGCACCCGTCGCATAATTCTTCATTAATCTTGATAATTGCTCTTAACATTTTGTTTTCTATTGTTAATCAGACAAAAATTTCTGATATTAATATAGTAATTTTTTTCCCTTTAACAAAGTTGCAGAAATTAATTATGGCTTTGAAATACATAAAAAATAATGAAGAACCGATTCAGAAATACCGCTTTGCAGTTCAATTTGTCTTTGCATTGATTTGTATCTGGATCGGAATAGAATTTTACTTGTTTGTAAAATATCTGGAAACAAATGGATTAGCGGGAAGCTCATATAGACCGCCGGGAGTTGAAGGATTTTTACCAATCAGTGCATTAATGAGTGTTTATTATTTTTTTATTACGGGAGAAATTCATCCGGCTCATCCCGCGGGTGTTTTTATACTGGTTGCAATACTTGCGGTCTCTTTCATTTTTGGAAAATCATTCTGCAGCTGGATTTGTCCCATTGGTTTCCTTTCAGAACTGGTAGGGGATTTTGGTGAAAAGATGTATAAAAAACTTTTTAAACGAAGAATTAAGTTACCGAAGTTTTTAGACTATCCCCTCAGAAGTTTAAAATATCTACTGCTGGGTTTCTTTGTTTATGCAATCTTTTTCTCAATGACAGCTACAGCACTTCAATTCTTTTTAAATAGCTCTTATAATAAAGTAGCAGATGTAAAGATGTGGTATTTTTTTGCAGACATAAGCAGATTTTCATTGATTGTTATTTCGTTTTTATTTGTTCTCTCAATTTTCATAAGAGGTTTCTGGTGCAGATACCTGTGTCCTTATGGTGCCTTGCTCGGATTAGTATCATTTTTCAGCCCGACAAAAATTAAGCGGGAAACATCCAGTTGTATTGATTGCAACTTATGTGCAAGAGCTTGTCCTTCTTTTATTAAGGTTGATAAAGTAATAAATGTACGCTCTGATGAATGTACAATGTGTTTAAGCTGTGTTGATGCTTGCCCTGTGGCAGATACATTAAATATGAAGATGAAAATAGTTGAGAAGAAAATTCCCAAACAATATATTGGGTTAGGAATTATTGGAATCTACATACTGATAATAGGAATAGGAATAATATCCGGTAACTGGAAAAACAATGTTTCGAAAGAAGAATATTTGATTCTTCACAAAAACATAGACAAATTAGGTCATCCTACCAGCACACAGGATATAAAAAATTTGAACCGTGAATCCGAGAACGGAGCCGACAATGGAACAAGCCAATTCTTCAAAGAATAATAAAGTAATGAAGCTGATTAAGAATTTTATTCCGCCGGCACAGTGGCAATTCTATGTGATTATTTTGCTTGGAATTTTTACGGGTCTCGGTATTTATATCTTCTTTATTTCTAATGCTACCGCATACTTATCAAATGATCCGCGCGCATGTGTAAATTGCCATGTAATGAATGTTCACTATGCTAGCTGGCAAAGAGGAAGTCACGCAAGAGTTGCAACTTGTAATGATTGCCATGTACCACAGGATAATTTTTTTAGAACATACTGGTTCAAAGCAAACGACGGATTACGTCATGCAACTTACTTCACAATGCGTTGGGAACCACAGGTAATTCAAATTAAACAAGCCGGCAAGGAAGCAGTTCAAGAAAATTGTATCCGATGCCATTCAAATAATATTCATCCGGTTGCTCTAAGAGCTATAAGCAATAAGAATGTTGTAGATCAAACAGAGAGATATTGCTGGGAATGTCACAGGAACACTCCGCATGGAAGAGTTAACAGTTTATCATCAGCGCCATTTGCAAGAGTTCCTTCGCTTGAGCCGGTTGTGCCTGAATGGTTAGATAATTTCATTCAAAATGAAAAAGAAAATTCGAACAAAAAATAGAAGGAAAATGAAATGAAACCAATTCAAGAAATAATTAAAGAGAAACCATGGGTTGGATGGGTATTATTTTTCGTTACAGTAATTGTTGTTTTCCTGATCGGGTTATTTGCATCATCAATAGTTGAGAGAAGAGGGGAATCATTTGCTCTCCAGGTAATTAAGTCATTACCTGATTGGGAACCGAGGAATGAAGTTTGGGGTGAAAATTTTCCCCGCGAATACGAAACTTACCGTCAAACACTTGATACAACATTTGTAAGTAAACACGGCGGTTCTGCAATGATCGATTACCTTGAAAAATATCCTGAATTAATTATTATGTGGGCAGGTTATGCGTTTTCTAAAGATTACAGTCAGGGGCGCGGACATGCTTATGCAGTTAAGGATATAAGAAATACTTTACGAACCGGTGATAATAAAATTAGTCCGCAGCCCGGAACATGCTGGACGTGTAAGAGTACTGATGTTCCGCGAGTAATGAACAATATGGGCGTTGCAAATTTCTATAAGTCTAAGTGGAAAGATCTTGGTGCGGAGATAATAAATCCGATTGGATGTCAGGATTGTCACGATCCCAAAACTATGGATTTAAGAATTACCCGTCCCGCATTAATTGAAGCATTTCAAAGACGGGGCAAAGACATAAAAAATTTTTCTCACAATGAAATGCGCTCGCTTGTATGTGCACAGTGCCATGTTGAGTATTATTTTAAAGGGAAAGAGGAAAAATATTTGACATTCCCGTGGGACAAAGGATTCAGCGCAGATGATATGGAAAAGTATTATGATGAAGCAGAATTTACTGATTGGACACATCAGCTTAGCAAAGCTCCAATGCTTAAAGCACAACACCCGGATTTTGAATTATATATGACAGGTGTTCATGCGGATAGAGGAGTGTCTTGTGCTGACTGCCATATGCCTTATAAAACAGAAGGTGGAGTTAAGTTTACTGACCATCATATTCAAAGTCCATTGAACAACATTGAAAATTCTTGTTTTGTTTGTCACCGAGAGAAAACTCAGAAGCTACTTGAAAATGTTTATCAGCGCCAGGACAAAATTGAAGAACTCCGTCATCTTGCAGAAAGAGCGCTTGCAACAGCACATATAGAAGCAAAGATTGCATGGGATAAAGGAGCAACAGAAACTGAAATGAAAACTGCTCTGCAATTAATAAGACATGCACAGTGGAGATGGGATTGGGTTGCTGCTGCAAATGGTTTGGGATTCCACTCGCCGGTTGAAGCAATGAGAGTTCTTGGCACATCAATACAAAAAGCTGAATCAGCAAGAAGAGAGATCGCCCTTGTTCTGGTTAAACATGGTGTAAGCTATCCGGTTGCATTGCCCGATATATCCACTAAAGAAAAAGCCCAGAAGTTCATTGGACTTAATATGCAGGAACTTAGAGACGGTAAAAAAGAGTTTTTGAAAACTACTGCTGTTGAGTGGGATAAAAAAGCTAAAGAGCGACAGGGGACATTAATTAATTATTAATAAAGTATTTTTGTTCTGAAATAATAATCGAGGAATAATTAATTATGAAAAAAAAGTTAATTGCTTTAGTAATGTTTATTGCGATTACCGGACTTTTTGCACAAGAGAATTTAAAATTTTCTGCACAGATTCGTCCACGTTTCGAAGTTGATAACAAAGATTTCAAATCATCCACAAGGGCAAACACATTTACAGCTTTAAGAACACGTTTTGGTTTGTCATTTACTCCTTCTAAAAATTTATCTGGTTTTATTCAAGCACAGGATTCAAGAATTTATGGAGAAGAGACATCAACAACCGCAAACATGAAAAATCTTGATATACATCAGGCATACTTCAAGATTGAAAATCTATTTGATTTGCCTTTTGATATAAAGCTCGGACGGTTTGAAGCAATATATGGTTCAGAAAGATTTATTGGGTCTGTTAATTGGAATAATGTAGGAAGATCATTCGATGGTGGAATTTTATCTTTCAAAAGTGATAAAGTAAACATGGATCTTTTAGTTGCACGGGAGTTTGAAAAATTTCTCCCCGGTGATTCTACAGATCAAAATATTTATGCACTGTTTATAGATTTAAATTTATTACCATCGTATAAGATTCAGCCCTTTATTATTATGCAAAGAATGCAACCAACAAACGTATTGAGTAGATCTACTATGGGAGTAAATGTTAAAGGTAGCTTAAACAAGTTTAATCATGAAATTGATTTCGGATATCAGTTAGGTACTATTACTTCGGGAGGTAGAGAACAGGATATAAATGCTTATACTTTTTCTTTTAATGGTGAGTATACTTTTGATGGCGAGATAAAACCAACATTAGGAGCACAGATAGATATTGCAAGCGGCGACAATAATTCTATTGATAATAATTACAACGCATACGCTTCGTTATATGGAACCGGACACAAATTCTTTGGTTACATGGATTATTTTGTAAACTTTCCAAACGATACATACGGATTAGGAGTTATAGATTTTGTAGGTAAGATTGGAATTATGCCAATTAATGATTTGAAATTGAATTTGAATTTTCACATCTTTAATTCGATGAAAGATTATTTACTGTTGAACGGAACCAAAACAAATTCATTCGGAACCGAATTAGATCTTGTTGGCTCTTATAAATATAACAGCAATGTTACTTTTGAAGGTGGGGCTTCTTACTTTTCTGCCGGCGAAATATTTAAGGAAAAACGAGGTAAAGATTCTGCTTCCTGGTTTTATTTGATGGCGGTTGTAAACTTTTAATTCCTTGATATAAAATGACAAAGATTTTACTGAAGGGATGTGTATAGCATCCCTTTTGTTTTTATGTTTGCTTATAAAAATTTTGTGTGATAAATGAAAATAATTGCACTTGAAAAAGAAATTGAGAATGCCAATCCGGAAGACTTTCAAATTCATTCTGAACATGAAGCAATGAAAGTATGGGAATTGTATAAAGCCGGATTGATCCGGGAATTCTACTTTAGAGATGATAAAAACCTGGCAGTTCTGGTTTTAGAATGTCACAATCAATTCGAAGCACTGAAAATTCTTGATACATTACCGATGGTAAGAAACAAATTAATTGATTTTGAAATTATTCCCCTTAAAGCGTATCCCGGTTTTGAAAGGTTATTTGCTAAATGATTAAATCGATCTTCTGGGATAACGACGGAATTCTTGTCGATACCGAAAAACTCTACTATAAAGCTTCCAAGCTGACCTTTGCAAAAATTGGTATTGATTTAACCGACGAAATGTATGTTCAGTATTTTTTAAAACAATCTCATGGAACCTGGCATTTAGCTAAAGAACTCGGTTATAGTGATAATACTATATCTGAATTACGAATGGAAAGAAATAACTTATATAGTAAGCTGCTTGAATCAGAAACCGAGATTATTGATGGCGTTGAAGATGTCCTTAGATTATTGCATGGCAAAGTTAAAATGGGAATAGTTACAAGTTCACGAAAAGATCATTTTAAAATAATACATAAGAGAACTGGATTTCTAAAATATTTCGACTTTTTTATAACAAGTGAAGATGTAAAGAACACAAAACCGGATCCAGAACCATATATAAAAGCGCTTCAATTATCCGGCATGAATAAAGAAGAATGCGTTGTAGTTGAAGATTCCGAAAGGGGGCTTCGCTCAGCAATAGCTACCGGATTGAAATGCTACATCATACCAACCTCGCTTACATCGAATTCAGATTTCTCCGGAGCAGAAAAAATTCTTAATAACATAAAAGAGATTCTTTCACTATTTTGATTTAGTGTTTTAAGAGGTAATCATTTCAGGAATTTTAAAAGATTTGCACGCAGAGTATGCGGGGATAACGCAAAGCTCGCAGAGCACTAATTTTTTTAAAAACAAAATGTGAAAAAATGAAAAAGATAATTTTTGTATTTGCTGCCCTCATTCTATTATTATCAGTAACAAAAGGTCAAACATTTACTATTTCGGGCGACCAATTTTTATTAAATGGAAAGCCATTCAGAATCTTTTCAGGTGAAATGCACTACAATCGCATTCCAAAGGAATACTGGAAAGACCGTCTAACAAAACTTAAAGCTGCCGGGTTAAATACTGTTTGTACTTATGTCTTCTGGAATCAACACGAACCGGTGCCCGGTCAATTTGATTTTTCTGGTAATTTTAATATTGCCGAATATATTCGTTTAGCAAATTCTCTCGGGTTAAAAGTTCTTCTTCGTCCCGGTCCGTATGTTTGCTCTGAATGGGATCTTGGCGGTTTACCCGCATGGTTATTGAAACAGCCGGATATCAAACTAAGATGTATGGATAAAAATTATATGGCTGCGGTAGAAAGATATATACTGCGCCTCGGTGAAGAATTAAAAGATCTTCAAATTACTCATGGCGGACCAATTATAATGGTTCAGGTTGAAAATGAATATGGAAGTTATGGTAATGATAAAGAGTATTTAATTGAATTGAAGAAATTAATCCGCAAAGCAGGATTTGATGTTCCGCTTTTTACATCGGACGGACCGGCGCACTATTTATTAGAGAGCGGAACACTTGATGATGTTGTTCCTGTTGTAAACTTTGGTGGTAATCCGAAAAATGCTTTTGAGGAGCTTGATAAGTTCAGAAAGAATATTCCTCACATGTGCGGTGAATTCTGGTGTGGATGGTTCACTCACTGGCGTGACGAAAAACGGGGAAGTGCCGACTGGGAACGCCAGAAAAAAGAATTGCAATGGATGCTTGAGAATAATAAATCATTCAATCTCTATATGTTCCATGGTGGGACTAATATTGCTTTCTATGCCGGAGCCAACTTCAGCGATAAATATGAACCGGATGTAACAAGCTACGATTATGACTCACCGCTTGATGAAGCCGGAAGACCAACGCAGAAATATTGGGACATCCGGGATATGCTCGTGAGGTATCAACCCGAAGGGACAAAGCTGATTGATATGCCGGATGAAATAAAGTTTATTGAGATACCATCAATTAAATTAACTCATTCTGCAAATTTATTTTCAAATCTTCCGAAAGCAATTAAATCTGTTCAACCGAAGCCCATGGAAATGTTCGATCAGAATTTCGGATTTGTTTTATATAGAACAAAACTAATTGGACCAAACAGCGGAACGTTGAAGATAACCGATTTGAATGATTACGGATTGGTTTATGTCGATGGAAAATTTATTGGAACCATTGATCGAACTAAAAAAGAAAACTCAATTGTTCTGCCGAAGACTGATATTGATAATCCCACTTTAGAAATTTTAGTTGAAGGAATGGGACGAATTAATTTCGGTCAGCAATTAATTGATAGAAAGGGAATAACCGAACGCGTTACATTAGGCGGAGTAACACTGATGAACTGGGAAGTCTTTCCGCTTCCAATGGATAATAAATACTTATCAACACTTAATTTCTCCGATATTGATGCGACAAGTGCGCCCAGGATTTTTAAAGGTACATTTAATCTGAATGAAACGGGCGATACATTTATAGACATGAGCAAAGGGCAAAAAGGAGTAGTTTGGATTAACGGTCACAATCTTGGAAGATACTGGAATGTTGGTCCGCAGCAGCGTTTATATTGTCCCGCACCATGGTTGAAAAAAGGAGAAAACGAAATAATTGTTTTTGAGTTACATGGTAATAATGGTAAAGAGATTAGTAGTTATATAAATATGAATTGAACATTATAATTTAACCGTATATGACAAAGTATAAAAATTTATTTCGAGTTGAATCGGCAAGATTGAAAAATTGGGATTATTCAATACCATGGTGGTATTATGTAACAATAAACACAAAGAATCATATTAATTATTTTGGTCAAATCAGAGATGGAAAGATGGAAAGTAATGAACTTGGAAAAATTGCCGAACAAGAATGGATAAAAACAAAAACATTGAGAGACAACATTGATCTGGATTATTATGTAATTAGGCCCAATCATATTCATGGAATTATTATATTAAAAGCCGTAGAGACTCGCTGCAGCGAG
>CAZEBL010000089.1:0-10352 GCA_964510325.1 uncultured Melioribacter sp.
CCGCCGATAATGATTCTGGATGAGGCAACTTCTTCGCTTGATAATGAATCTGAAGTACTTGTTCAGGAAGCTATTGAACGCCTGATGCAAGATAGAACTACTTTTGTAATTGCACATCGATTAAGCACTATTAGAAACTCGGATAGGATTATTGTACTTGACCGCGGAAAAATTGTTCAGGATGGAAAACATGAAAGTTTACTTGCCGACGAGAGCGGAATCTATAGAAAACTTTACGAACTTCAATTTAGAGATTGATCTTGGAAAAAACATTCAGTCCGGAAAATAAATTTGACCGCTTACTAATTGGCTTTGTCCTTATTTTTATTGTCAGTTTAACTAACTCGATTTTTTTCAACCAGATTGGCTACTTTGGCGCTTTATTAATCCTTCTAATTCAATGGTACAAAACCAAGCAAAACAGATTTTATTCAAACGGATTAGAATTACCATTCATACTTTTTCTTTGTGCAGAATTAATATCTGCAATTTTATCAATCAATCAAGCGGAAGCATTCAGAATATTTTTTAAGCGGCTGGTGCTAATACCTGTTGTTTATGTAATTGCAACTTCTGCAGATAGACCGGAGAAAGCAAAATTATTCTTAAAGGTTTTTCTATCTGCTGCTGTATTTACAGTTGTTGCTTATTTAATAGTAGCTTACCGTCATTACATTTTTCAACTATATCGGCTCGAATCGAGAGGTCCATCGGTCTTTCAGTACGTTATGACTGCCGGCGGTTTGATGAGCTTTGTTACTATCATATTATTCGCGTTTGTTATTAATGAAAAAACAAAACTGAAGATAAAAATCCTGATTGTATCTGCATTTATTATATCTGTAATCGGTTTGATATCGAGTTATACACGCGCTGCATGGATCGGTGCAATTGCCGGTATTTTGTTTATTCTTATTTTAAAACGTAATTGGATCTATTTAGCTCCGGTTGTTTTAGGAATTGTTCTTCTTATTTTCTTCTCAAAAAAGGAAAGTAAAATCCTGGTCTATTCTTTAGATGATCAAACAAGACCTTTGACAACTATTAGCACAGAAGGTCGTGCAGTTGCCATAGAATCGGCTAACGAATTTTTTTATGTAGCGGATTATGAAAAAGGGGTTCTCGTAATTGATTCAGCTGGAACTGTTGTACAAAGATTGGAAACAGAAGCTCCGGCAACAAGAATATTTCGATGGGGTGAAAAATATCTGTTGATCTATTTGATCGATTCAAGGTTTATTGTTGGTGAATTGGACCCTGAAGGTAAATTGAAAATTGTTAACAAATCTGTTACACCCGGACTTACACGCGATCTGGAATATAGTAAAGGTAGTTTTTATATCGCTGATATTGATTCCGGGCTTACTAAATATAATAATCCGGTAGATCTTAATAATAAAATCAGGTTAATTAATCGTGCCGGTATTGAAAGGGCTCAACCGGATTCTAATTCAATTGTTATTTACAATTCTCAAAAAAATCTTCTTCAACTCTATGTAAAGACAAACAATTATGAATTCCAGCCGGCTGATTCTGTCCAAATAATTTCACCAACATTTTATCTATGGAAATTTGATGATATCGTATTCTTTCAAACAGATAATAAAATGTTCCATTATGAAATTAATAAAGGAAAACTGAATCTGATAAATGAAATTAACCTGAAAGGGATTTTTAGAATGATTCAATTAGATTCGGTTTTGTATTGCTTTACTGTTGATGGAAAATTTTACAAATCCCGATTCGGAGCCGAAAGCAAAGTTGATTTTGTCTTGTTAAAAGATATTCAAAAAAATGTTACTGACTTTAAGGTAGTAGATGGAAAATTAATCGTCTCAACCCTAAAACTTAATCGGCTGGCATCAATCATCGATCCAAATCATGAAACAAATATTGAGCGGCTTCATCTATGGAATGCCGGAATCAAAATATTTCTTGATTATCCCTACTTTGGTGTTGGCGATATTGACCTTGGTGAAATCTATGCTAAGTATAAACCTACTTATGTAAAAGAAAATTACGGTCATCTGCATAATAACTATTTGCATTTTCTTGTTATTCTGGGTGCTGTCGGTTTTCTGATGTTTATGTTTTTGTTGTACAAAATATTTATTCTTAACATGAAAATATATCGATCGGTAATTAATGTTAAGTATGCATCTTCCTATGCGCTTGGAACTCTGGGAGCTTTTGTTGGTTTTCTCGTTTCCGGTTTAGCTGAGTGGAATTTTGGTGACCAGGAAATAATTACAATGGTGTGGTTTACAATCGGTTTAAATATTGCATTCTATCGATTGTTTCTTCAAAATAAATTAAATGATGAATCAACTTTATGAGTAAAATGAAACTTTCATCAATTATTATCGCAAAAAACGAAGAAATGAATATTCGGCGATGTCTCGATAGTCAAATCGGTTTAATTGATGATATTGTTTTAATTGTTGATTCTTCAACAACAGACAAAACATTTAAGTATGCATCTGAGTATCCCGGTATACATTGTGAGATTACTGACTGGAAAGGATTTGCAGAAACAAAAAATTATGCTTTAAGTAAAACAAAAAACGACTGGGTGTTCTGGATAGATGCCGATGAAGAGATTACACCTGAATTGAGGAGTGAGTTGTTAGTTTTTAAGGAATCAACACCCGATTTTAATGCATATTCTGTTGCCCGAAGAGCATATTTCCTGGGTAAATGGATTAAACATAGCGGATGGTATCCTTCTAAGGTTGTCAGGTTATTCAATAAAAATTTTGCAGTATTTAATAACAAACCTGTTCACGAAGGGTTGGAAATTCAGGGTAATGTAGGTAATCTTAAGAACGATCTTAATCATTTTACGGATCCAACCATTGAACATTATTTCAAGAAATTTAATATCTATACTTCGCTTGCAGCAAAAGAACTATTTAATAATGGAAGAAAAACTTCACTTGGTGATTTTTTAATTAGACCACTTTTTATTTTTCTTAAAATGTATATTTTTAGGTTAGGTTTTCTTGATGGTATTAATGGATTTATTTTGGCTCTGTTTTCGTCTTATTATGTATTTACAAAATATGCTAAACTTTTGGAGTTAAATAGAAATAAAAAATGATTGGTATAATACCTAATATTGATAAACCCGATATATTAAATATCCTCTCCAAAATTATTGAAGACCTCCGTAAAAATAATTTACCTTATCTAATAAGCGATACAATTTTGAAGTACAGAGATAAATTTAGCTCTCTTCTGTTAGAATCGAAATATTTATCCCAGGATGAATTGATCAAATCATCAGACTTTGTTATATCAATTGGAGGAGATGGAACAATGCTTTCAACAGCATTTTCTGTTAGAAATAGTTCTACTCCAATTCTTGGGGTTAATATTGGTAAGCTGGGATTTCTGGCAGAATTTGATATTGATAGTTTTTCCGAATTTATACCTGAGATTAAATCGAAAAATTATGTTATTGAAGAACGGATGGCACTTATAGGAAGCATTGAAGAAGCATCTTCATTCGATTTATATGCAATCAATGATATTGTTATTGATAAAGGTCCATGGCAAAAGATGATTGAGTTAACAGTAAAGGTTGATGATGATTATGTATCAACTTTTTCTGCAGATGGAGTTATAATTGCTACTCCTACAGGATCTACCGGTTATTCACTTTCAACCGGGGGACCAATTGTAAATCCACGTGCCGATGTAATAACACTCAGTCCGATTGCACCACATACGCTTACAATGCGTCCGCTCGTTTTATCAAGCAAACAGAAAATTTCTGTCATCGTTAAATCGCCGCATCAAAAAATACAGGTTAGTTGCGATGGCCAAAGAGTTCATACTTATAATTCTCCATCTAATATAAACATTCTTAAAAGTGCGCAACCATTCCGTCTCGTTCATTCAAGCAAAACAAATTACTTTGAAATACTCCGTAATAAACTTTACTGGGGTCTTGATGTTCGTAAATCAAATAATTCTTTATAGAGGTTAGAATGAAAAAGTTTTTAATTCTCTCTTTAATACTGACATCACTTATTTTTTCGCAGAATAATAATAAATTAATTATCGACGAACGCTCCGGTAAACCTATGTTATTGGGAATATGCGACCGGGCTGCAATGTTGGATTCTAATTTTGCATGGTGGTACGAATCGGAATATAATAATTACGAATTTAGTGCCTCAACACTTGATTCGATAAAACAAAAAATAGATGACATTTCTGTTCTTATTGTAATGGGAACCTGGTGTAGTGATAGCAGGAGAGAGGTCCCGAGGTTCTTACGGATTCTGGATGAATTGAAATTTAATAGCGAATTTCTAACAATAAATTATGTTGATCGGAAAAAAGAAAGTCCGGAGGGGAATATTTCTTCTCTGGATATTAAGTATGTTCCAACTTTCATTTTTTACAAAGGCGGTAAAGAGATAGGTAGAATTATCGAAACGCCAAAAATTACATTAGAGAGTGATTTCAAAAATATCCTTTATAATTGATCATACATTTCACTAAAGTGCTTTAAAACAAAAAATGCCGTTTTTACACGGCATTTTTTTATATCTACTAATTACCGGAATCAATTTTTATTCGATTCAACTTCGGGTACCGATACCGTAGTAACATCTTTATAGTTTTTGGGTTTACGAGAAGAACCATTCTTTTTGCCAGAAATTTCCACTTCAATTTTTTCTACATCGTTATTATTTAAATGACCGTTACCATTTCCATTACCGTTCTTTGCTTCGTGATATGCATAAATCTGATTCTTGTAATTTCGTAAAACAATACTATGTTCATCTTTATGAAGCACATACTGAGGTAGTATAGGAATTTTTCCTCCACCGCCGGGCGCATCAATAACAAAGTGAGGAATTGCAAGTCCGCTAATATTTCCGCGTAGTGCAAACAGTATCTCCAATCCTTTGTCAATAGAAGTACGGAAATGATTTGCTCCTCTTGTTTCGTCGGCCATGTATAAGTAGTAGGGTTTTACTCTTATCTTTAAGAGTTTGGTGAATAATTCTTTCAAGGTATCCGCATCGTCATTAACACCTTTCATTAAGACTGCCTGATTTTGAACAGGGCATCCAGCATTTGCGAGCATCTCGCATGCTTTAGTACTCTCCGGGGTAATTTCCCACGGATGATTAAAGTGTGTATTTATATATATGGGATGGTACTTCTTAAGCATTTCACATAGCTTGGGTGTAATTCTATGAGGTAATACGCAAGGCATTTTTGTACCGAGACGGATAATTTCAATATGCGGAATTGTCCTTAAACGCTGTAATATTTTTTCGAGCATTGTATCGGTCAGCATTAATGGATCGCCTCCGGACATTATTACATCTCGGATTTCTGTATGCTGCTCTAAGTACTTAAATGCAGATTCGAGTTGTCTCATCGAAATTTTATCTGAGTTGCCAACTTTTCTCTTTCTTGTACAGAATCGGCAATACATTCCGCATTGACTTGTTGTTAAGAATAATGCCCGATCAGGGTAACGGTGTGTAATATTTGGAACAGGACTCATCGCATCTTCCTGTAGAGGATCTTCATATCCGTCAATGTCTTCCAATTCTTTAACGTCTGGAACGCATTGAAGCCAGATAGGATCGCCCGGATACCTGATGAGACTTAGATAATAAGGATTTATTCTTGCTTGAAAGAACTCGTCGAGTCCTTCAGCTACTTTTCGATCAATGTTGAATTTTTCTACCAGCTGATCAACTGTATGAACACTATCTCTAACCATTTGCTGCCAGAGTTCCATGATTATGCCCTTTGTGTTTTGTTATTTTATATATTTTCCGAAAACTATTAAATGATCATTTACTTTATAAAAATCTTTGATCTCCGCAACTATTGAATAATTATTTCTAAAATAAAAATTCCTTGTTGCATCATAATTATCCTTAGAAGACGTTTCTGCAAGAATCCATCTTCCGTTGTTTTCTTTAACAAAACTTTCTGCATGGTCCAATAGTTTTTTACCGACTCCCTTATTCTGAACTCTACTGTCAACAACAATCCAGAATAGATCGAAAGTGCCGTCTGTTAAAGCCCTTTTACCTGTGCAATGATAACCGAGAATTCTTCCATTATCTTCATATACAAAAATATTGTAGTATTCATGATTAACATTGCCGAGCGCTTCATCAATTAATTCTACGGCAACTTTTTTTTCATCCGGACTGAAATTATCAGTTCCGTCAATTATATCAACCAGTTGGATTCTGTCCTTAGATTGCAGCTTGCGTATCATATTGTAATCTCTTTAGTGCTAATTGAGTTAACCGGTATAATAATTCTTCGTAGCTTATACCGGCAGCTGCTGCTGAACGAACAAATCCGGAATCGGGTGATATATCAGGGTTCGGATTTACTTCAATAACGTATGGAACATTTTTATTATTTAGTCGAATATCGACTCTGGCATAATCTCTACATTCGAGGGCTTTATAAGCTTCTAAAGCCATCTCTTCAATTTTTGATTTTAATTTTTTATCGAGCGGGGCAGGACATTTAGGAGTTGTATGCTTATAATAAATACTCTCCGGCGACCATTTGGCTTCGTATGTAATTATTTTAGGAAGTTCCTCAGGTAATCCGTCAAAACGGATTTCGGAAATTGGAAGTAATTGATCTCCTAAAATTGCTACGTTTAATTCTCTTCCGTCTATGTATTCTTCAATCAAAACTTCCTGGCTGTAATTGCTATATAAATATTGAAGGCGTTTTTTAAGAGAATCGTAATCGTTTACAACAGAAAATTCCGATATCCCAATACTTGCATCTTCTCGTGCTAATTTTAGTATCATAGGATATCTAAGAAGCAGCTCTTTCTGAGAAGGAATACGGTGTAGCTTTGTTATGAAATGACGCGGTATTTTAATCCCGTGCGAATTTAAAATCTGTTTGGTTCTCGATTTAATAAGACAGTTGCCAAGACAAATCGGGTTATTGCCTGTATAGGGAATTCCTAATAGATCAAAGAAGCCGGCTATATAACTTTCGAGGTTAGATACACCTTCAACCGATTCAACAAAGTTCAGAATGACATCCGGAGAATAGTGATTTACTTTTCTGATTAGTGCTTTTATGTCGCTATTAACAGCAAGTGTTTCAACACTAATATATTTTTTAGATAATACTTTTTTAATGTTTTCAATCTGATTCAGAAAATCTGTTTCCGATAAATCAACATTATCTTTATCATCATTGGTCTCTTTACCAAGATAATTACTATAAAGACGTGTTGGCTCGTTAAAGCAGATCAATATTTTTCTATCGAGATTCATAACAGGTTATATCTCTTAGCAGCAATTGTAAGTACTTTGTTTATCATTTCTTCGTAAGATAACCCTGTTGCCCGGGCAGCTTTAGGAAAGCATGAATTATCTTCTGGCTTTGGCAATATTCCCGGTAGAGGGTTAATTTCAATAATGTTCGGTTCGCCATGTGCATCCAATCTTAAATCAATTCTACTCCAGTCTTTGCATCTTAGTACTTTGTATGTTCTTAAAGAAACATTTTTAATTTTTTCTTCGAGATGCTTATCAATTTTTGCCGGACAGGAAAATATATTTAACGGGTTATCTCTTGTATCAACAACCCATTTTGCTTCGAAAGAATAAATTGGGAGTAGATTATCTGGTAGCTCGTTAAAATTAATTTCTACAATTGGTAACACTTCTGTATCGGAGTTATTACCAAGTATGGCAACAGTAAACTCTCTTCCGGGTAAATATTCTTCTATTATAAAAGGTTGATTGTAAGCACGGAGATTTTCTGATAAACGCTCGGTAAGATCCGACAAATTATTAACAAAGGAAGAATTAAAAATTCCTTTGCCCGAGCCTTCTGAAACCGGTTTCATTATTACAGGTAAAGTTAGATTAAAATTTCTTAGGTCATCTATACTTTCTGCATAAATAAATTTTGATGTAGGAACACCATGATAGGAAAGAACCTCTTTGGTTCTTGCTTTATCCAAACAAGTAGTGAGAGTTAAAGGATCACTTCCTGTGTATGGAATGCCAAGCATATCCAGCATCGCCGGAATTTGAGCTTCTCTACTAACTCCATTGGCACATTCGGCAACATTAAAGACAATATCTGGAGCTACTTGTTTAAATTTTTCGAAAGCATCTTCATTCGCTTCGATCATAACTACATCATGATAGAGTTCAAGAGCGTCTTTAATTGCATTAACTGTTTCAATCGTATCCCATTCTGCGTAAGTATCGTTATATGAAGAAGAATTTTTTGATTTGAGAGAGAGTGGTGCGTATTCGGAAGAAGATTCGTCCGGTTTTACATTATATGTTAGTGCAACTTTTAGTTTTTTATTTTGTACCAACGAACTGATACAGAATTCCTTTCAATTGTTGCTTACTAATATAACCATTTGAAAATTTTTCGCAAGTTAAACGGAAAAATTTTTTTTCTATGAGATGATAACGTCGTGATAAAAATTTTTGAGTGGAGCTTATGCAATCTGAGAGAGAAGAATGTTGCTTGAAAAATTTTCTTTAAGATTTTTTTTGATGATCGAATTACTTTCTTTAAACAGTGATGGGTCGTCATTAATTATCTGAAAAGCAAGTTCTCTGGCATCAACCAGCAAATCAAAATCCGAAACTACATTTGCATATTTTAATTCCGGTAAACCGCTTTGCTTTGTTCCGAAAATATCACCCTGTCCACGCAATTTCATATCTACTTCTGATAAATCGAAACCATTATTATATTTTAACATGGCATTAAGACGGATTATTGATTTGTTTCTTTCAATCTGTTCATCAGAAAGATAATTAAAGTCGAAGCTGAACTGATTTGTTTTTATTGCGTACTCATCCTTAGTAATTAATATGCAATACGCTTGCTTATCACTTCTTCCAACACGTCCACGCAACTGATGTAATTGCGATAAACCGAACCGGAATGCGTCATTGATGACCATAATATTTGCATCCGGTATATCGATCCCGACCTCAATAACAGTGGTCGAAACGAGCACGTCATATTTTTTGGATGCAAATTCTAGCATAACTTCTTCTTTCTGTTTCCAGTTCATTCTACCATGAATTAAACCTACATTTAATTCTTTGAGATGATTTTCCTTTAGGTCGTTGTAATAAGTTTCTGCAGCTTTAAGCTCAAGCTTTTCGGATTCTTCAACAAGGGGATATACTAAAAATGTCTGGTAACCGGATTTTGATTTTTCAACAATAAACTTATAGACATCGTTAAGCTTACTCTCACCGCGTAAATAAGTTTTTATCGGCTTTCTGTTTAAAGGCATTTCGTCTATTATAGATGTATCAAGATCTCCGTATAAAGTCATAGAGAGTGTTCTTGGAATTGGTGTGGCAGTCATAACCAGCACATCAGGTTGGTTACCTTTACGAATTAGTTTAGATCTTTGAACAACTCCAAACCGGTGTTGTTCATCTATAATAACTAAACCAATTTTATTGTAATTAACATTTTCTTCTATAAGCGCATGTGTACCGACAATCAATTTTATTTTGCCGTGCTCTATATCACCAAGAATTTTTTCGCGTTCAGATTTTTTTTGTCCGCCAATCAAAATTCCGGTTTTAATTCCGAACGGCTCTAATAATTCTGAAATACGTTTGTAATGTTGGTCTGCTAAAATTTCTGTCGGAGACATGAACACAGCCTGGTATCCGTTTGAAATAACAATGAGTGCACTAATTAAAGCAACAATTGTCTTACTCTCGAGGTCTTGCCTTATTTCATGAAGCACTTTTAATTGTGCGGGAGTCAATTTAAAAGGAAGTGATTCGAGAAATTTTTTAATGAATTTGCTATCGGTCTTATAAGCGGTTTCTTTACGTTTATTCTTTACAAGAGATTTTCTTAATGCTATCATACATTCGAAATAAAACAACTCCTCGAACTTAATTCTTCTTTCGGCATTTAGAAGTGAATTATGATTATCAGGGAAATGTAAATTTCTTACAGTGGAATGAATATCTAAAAGATTTCTTGATTTTAGAATTTCCTGTGGAAGAGTTTCTGACAGATTGTTGCAGAAATTTTCAACAGCATAATTGATAATTCTTCGTAAACTGAAATCTCCAAGGTTAGCCGCTCGCAATTCCTTAGGAACACGGTAGAATGGAATAATTTTGCCGGTGTGCATAAATTCTTTTGATTCTTTTTCTGCAAGCCGGTCAAAATCCGGGTGAACAAATTGTAAATGGCCATATTTTGTTAAAACCGGTTTTGCCGAGATAGCATAAAATTCGTTTTGATTAAATATGTCCTTAAAAAATTTTATACCCTGAAACCAGACGCATTCAAAAAATCCAGCGTTGTCT
>CAZEBL010000090.1:0-9981 GCA_964510325.1 uncultured Melioribacter sp.
TGCTGACGAGCATTGTCCCGCTTCAACTGTGTGTACAAGGTTCGTTAAGGGAAATCCAACCGATTTTGATTCGGTTTATCACTTCGGCAAGTCGGTTGATATGCTTACGTTCGAAATGGAGAATATCAACATTGATGCACTTATTAAACTAAAGAACGAAGGTAAGATTATTAATCCAGATCCGGATATTTTAAGAATTGTTCAGGACAAAGGGCTTCAAAAAGAATTCTATAAAAAGAATAATATTCCCACATCAACATTCAATCTGTTTGAGAACAGAAACGATATTATTAAAGAGATTGAATTGGGCAGCTTGCAAATCCCGTTTGTTCAAAAACTCAGAAAAGGCGGTTACGATGGAAAAGGTGTTGCCGTTATCAGAACAAAGGATGATTTAATTAAAATTTTAGAAAGCCCATCAGTTATAGAAAATTATGTTGATGTTCAAAAAGAGATTTCCCTAATAGTTGCAAGAAACAAAAATGGAGAAGTAAAATCCTTTCCCGTGGTTGAAATGGAATTTAACAGGGACAAGCATCTTGTTGAAGAACTTATATGCCCGGCTTCGATAGAGGAGAACATTACTAATCGCGCAACCGAGATAGCAAATAGTTTGATAATCGGTTTTAATTTATGCGGACTACTCGCAGTAGAAATGTTCATTGATAGAGAGAATAACCTTTGGGTAAACGAAGTTGCGCCACGTCCTCATAACAGCGGTCATCACACAATCGAGAGTATTATAACTTCACAATATGAACAACTGCTTAGAGCAATTTTTAATTTTCCTCTTGGCGATACTCACATTAAAAAACCTTCTGTAATGATCAATTTACTTGGCGAAACGGGGTACGAAGGCAAGGTTAAGTATGAAGGCCTTACAGACTGTATGAAAATAGAGGGAGTAAAAATTCATCTTTACGGAAAAAAATTTACAAAGCCGTATCGTAAGATGGGACACATTACAATCCTTTCATCGTCTATTGAAGAAGCAAAACGAAAAGCAGAAATTGTAAAACAAAAAATTAAGGTTAAGTCATGGTAAAACCTCTTGTAAGTATAATAATGGGTTCGGATTCGGATCTTTCTGTAATGCAGCAAGCAGAAGAAATTATGAAAGAGTTTTGTGTTCCTTATGAAATTACAATAGTCTCTGCACACAGAACACCAAAAAGACTTTACCAATTTTCTGAAGAGGCACATAAGCGAGGAGTTGAAGTAATTATAGCCGGTGCCGGAGGCGCAGCACATTTACCCGGAATGGTTGCTTCCATTTCTCCTCTTCCAGTAATAGGTGTTCCCATTAAATCATCAAATTCGATTGATGGATGGGATTCGATTTTGTCAATTCTTCAAATGCCAGGCGGTGTTCCAGTTGCAACCGTCGCATTGAATGGTGCAAAGAATGCCGGCTTACTCGCGGTTCAAATGATTTCTGTTAAGGAGAAATCCCTTCAAGAAAAGATTTTGAAATACAAAGAGAAGTTGAATAATGATGTGATCGAAAAGGTAAACAAAATGACAAAATGATCTCATAAATTAAAGAACCAGGTCCCGTCATTCTATTTGTAGTTACTATTAATTCCCTAATTGTAAAATACTTGTTAAACCTACTAAAATTCCGGCTCTTTTTTCAAAAGAGGTGAAGGAACGATTTATTTTTTTCTTTTGTTAGATATTTTAAAAAGTAAGGATTAAAATGAAAGATAGAATAGTCGTAATTACTGGAGCCAATCGGGGTATAGGTAAAGAAGCGGCAAAAGAACTTGCAAGAACCGGAGCTAAAATTTATCTGGCCAGCCGATCCATAAATTCTGCAAATGAAGCCAGAGAAGAAATAATTAGAGAAACTAATAACAAAAATATTTTTGTTAGAGAACTCGATCTATCCTCTCCCGAATCTATTAGAAAATTTGTTGATACATTTAAAAAAGAAGAAACAAAGCTCGATGTTCTTATTAACAATGCCGGTTTGTGGAGCGGAGATAAGGTCTTAAGCGCATTTAATGAGGAGATGACTTTTTCTGTAAACGTACTGGGTCATCAACTCCTCACAAAACTTTTACTCGATCTCCTCAAGAGCGGATCTCCTTCAAGGATAATAAATGTTGCATCGCACTTTGCCGGGGGACTTGAAACAGATGATGTCAGTTTCAACAGAAGAAAGTATAATGCCACATCAGCATATAAACAATCTAAACAGGCAAACAGAATGTTAACCCGAGAATGGGCGCGAAGACTTGAGAATGATAATATCGCAGTCTATTCTATGACTCCCGGATTTATTCCATCAACAGACCTTTTTAGAAATCAAAATGTTGTTGGTAAGCTTCTTCTCAAGTTATTCGGACTGATTGAAGGAAGAACAGTTCAACAGGGTGCCGATACAATTGTATGGCTTGCTTCAACGGAAGAATCCCAGGGGAACAATGGTTGATTTTTTAAGGATAGAAAAGAAGAGAAGTGTAAGTTTTTCAATCCCGTTGAGGAAAAGAAGTTGTGGGATAAATGCGAAGAGTTTCTTGTAAAAATCTAGACAGCACTCGTTCCTAAGTTTAATAATACACCCCTAACTCAGAACCAGAACACAAAAAATGATAAGAGAAAGAATTAAAATATTTGTTGAAAGTCCCCGGATTCAAAATTTTATAATTGGACTTATTGTTTTCAACTCAATTACTATCGGACTCGAAACTTCAGATCAGATTATGAACTCTGTTGGGAACACACTTCTACTGATTGATAGAATAATTTTGGCAATATTTGTTTTAGAAATCGGGCTTAAGTTATATGTATACCGATTTTCGTTTTTCAGAAGCGGCTGGAATGTATTTGATTTTTCCATAGTTGCCATTGCTCTTCTTCCGGCATCGGGTGTTCTGGCAGTATTAAGATCTCTGAGAATATTCAGATCGCTCCGACTTATAAAAAACGTTCCCAAACTCCGGTTCATTGTTGAATCGCTTTTTCATTCCTTGCCAAGTTTATTATGGATATTTGTTCTGCTCGCACTTGTCTTTTATGTCTTTGCCGTAATCGGCACAAAACTTTTCAGTTCAGATTTTCCCGCATGGTTTGGAACACTTGGCGCATCAATGTTTTCTCTTTTTCAGATTATGACACTTGAAGGATGGGCAGAAATTTCCAGAATAGTTATGGAAAAGTATCCGCTTGCAAATGTTTACTTTATTCTTTTTATCCTTCTTGCATCTTATACAACGCTGAACATATTTATTGCAATAGTAGTTAATACAATGAGCGAGGTCCAGCAAAAAATTTCAACCGAGAACTTTGATAAGATTGAAACAATCATTCAAGACGAAAACGAAGAATTACGAAACGATATCAAACTTTTGAAGGAACAAATAATTAAAATGGAAGAAAAACTTATAAAAAGAATAAATTAATCAGTAAATTGAAAGGCGGCGCCCGGTGAAGAAAAATTTTATGGAATCATTTCTGGGTAAGATTGAAAAAGTCGGCAACAAACTTCCTAATCCTACAACACTATTTGCGATCTTTGCTTTCGGAGTAATTATTCTCTCGTGGATTGTATCTCAATTTGATTTTTCCGTAGTTCTTCCGGGATCAAATAAAGAGATTCGTCCGGTTAGTCTTTTATCAATTGAGGGATTACATTGCATAATAACAAATCTGATAACAAACTTTACATCATTTGCGCCGTTGGGAACAGTCCTTGTTTCACTTCTTGGAATTGCAGTTGCAGAACATAGTGGATTAATCGGAACATCGCTCCGTCTGATAGTGATAAAAGCACCAAAAAAACTTTTAACATTTGTTGTTGTGCTTGCCGGAATATTATCAAATACGGCAAGTGAAATCGGTTACGTTCTTCTTGTTCCGCTCTCGGCAATGATCTTTCTTGCTGTTGGAAGACATCCAATAGCCGGACTTGCCGCAGCGTTTGCAGGTGTCTCTGGTGGTTACAGCGCCAACCTTTTACTCGGCACAATCGATCCGTTATTAGCCGGACTTACACAGGAGGCCGCGCATATAATTGATAGGTCATACGAAGTGAACGCAGCGGCAAACTATTATTTCCTTTTCGTATCAACCTTTTTTATTGCTGCTGTGGGAACCTGGATAACTGAAAAAATTATTATTCCTCGATTAGGAGAATACAAAGGAAATGTTAAGGCAGAAGAAATTAAACCACTTACTAAAGATGAGAAAAAAGGATTGATCTTTGCGTCTATTGCGATTGCAATTTTTGTAGGAATTATTCTATTCGGGATAATTCCGGAAAATGGATTTCTGCGCGATCCCAAAACCGGAAGCATTCTTAAGTCCCCTTTCTTAAGCGGAATAGTTGCATTCATTTTTATGGGGGGCGTCGTTGCCGGACTCGCTTACGGAATCGGTGCTAAAACAATTAAGTCCGATAACGATGTTGTAAAGGGAATGAGCAAATCGATGGAAACTCTCGGTTCATATATTGTTCTTGTCTTCTTTGCCGCACAGTTCGTTGCATTTTTCAACTGGACAAACCTCGGTCAGATTGTTGCTGTAGAAGGAGCAATGGCTTTGAAGGCATCCGGACTAGGACCAATTCCGTTAATGATTTTATTCATCATAATTACAGCAGTTTTAAATTTATTTATCGGTAGCGCTTCCGCCAAATGGGCAATTATGGCTCCTATCTTTGTTCCGATGTTTATGCTTCTCGGCTATTCACCGGAGCTTGTTCAAGCCGCATACAGAGTTGGGGACAGTGTTACGAATATCATTGCGCCGATGATGTCTTACTTTGCATTGATAATAGCATTCTTTAATAAGTATGATGAAAAAGCGGGAATAGGAACACTTATAGCAACAATGCTTCCATACACAATTTCATTCTTTATTGTATGGACGATATTGTTTGTTGTTTGGTTTGTTCTGGGATTACCGCTCGGTCCGGGTGCAGAACTTTTTATTTAATTCTTGATTATAAATTAGAGTAAGAAATAAAATATAGACCGAAATTATCTTTTGTTAAATAAAGATACCGCACCAGCTTCCTCTACCAGGGCATTGGGCAATCTATTATTTGATGGATTAAAACCCATTTACCTAAATGAATTTAATAAGATAACATAGTTTCACTTTACGAAATAGACTTTTTAAGAACGAGATCTTTATAAAAACAACAAAAAGAATTTTGTTCATTAATCCGTAGATTTTTCAGATAGAAGAAACTGCCGGCATTATGCATAAAATTCATTCATCCTTTCAAGTTTTCTGTTAAGTAAAAGAATGGGTACTTTATAAATCATTAATGAATAATGAATGAAAAGGTCAACAAGTTTTTCTTTTAATCTTGGTTCGTGGCTGTTGAATTTTTTTAACCAGTATTGATAAGGATAGCAATGTGAAGGTTCATCTCTTTCAACTATTTTAAAAATTCTGGTTAAAGATTTACTTCTCTTAATCAGAGGGCTCTTTAACAAAGTCTTTACTTGTTTCATTCCTCTAAATTCTGTCATCATTATCAAACGGCAAAGTTTCATGAACTCTTTTTCATCATTTATAATTTTATTCTGGTCAAGTGTTTTTAAATCCTCATTAAATATGTGCTTTACAAACAAATCTATATAACCATACTTTTTTGTAACTACGAATGGAAGAGTTCCTTTCTTTGCAAAATATACCTTGAACATTTGATAATGCTTTTTCTCATCTTCCATATGCTTTCTAACCGCAGCAATAAAAGTTGTTTCTGTTGGGTAATTATTAATTATGGAAGCTAACAGTTTTTCAAGTTCAGTATATCCTGTATACTCATTATAAATGTATATGGATAACAAGACATCATAAAACCGATTAATTACGATATTCATTTTTAAAGTTGATTTATACCTGTAGATAAATTTATTATTTATTAATCTTTATATTGAATATAAGGAATTATTACTGGAAACGATTTGTTAAATAAACATATGAAAATACTTTTATCAGGTGCAACCGGATAT
This sequence comes from uncultured Melioribacter sp., assembly GCA_964510325.1. Lineage (GTDB taxonomy): Bacteria > Bacteroidota > Ignavibacteria > Ignavibacteriales > Melioribacteraceae > DSXH01. Next base: position 5,973 of record CAZEBL010000090.1, read on the forward strand.
ATAGGCAAAAGACTTCTTCCCGCTCTTATTGAGAAGGGACACGAAGTTATTTGCTGTGTAAGGGATAAGAGCCGATTCCCCGCTGAAGGCTTTTTTTCCAGCCCTTCTGTAAAACTTTTGGAAGTTGATTTTCTTAAACCGGTATCCATTCCCGATGAATATAAAAAAGATATTGATGCAGCATATTATTTAATCCATTCAATGAGTTCCGGCATAAGTGATTTTGAAAAACTTGAAGCTGCGTCCGCAGAAAACTTTTTAAATATGATACATCAAACTTCCGCAAAACAGATTATCTATTTAAGCGGAATTACCAACGAAAATAAATTATCGCGTCATTTAAGCTCCCGGAAAAATGTTGAGGAAATATTAAAACATGGAAACATTCCGGTAACTACTATTAAAGCGGGAATTATTGTGGGGAGCGGAAGCGCTTCATTTGAAATAATAAGAGACCTTGTTGAAAAACTACCCGTTATGATTGCGCCTAAATGGCTCCGGACAAAACATCAGCCCGTTGCAATCCGCAATGTGATTGAATCTCTAACCGGGGTTTTACTAAATGAAAAAACATTCGGAAAAGATTTCGATATCGGCGGACCCGACATCCTTTCCTACAAAGAGATGCTTCTTCAATTTGCCGAAGTAAGGGGACTTAAAAGAATAATATTCTCCGTACCCGTTATGACACCGAGGCTCTCTTCATACTGGCTCTACTTTGTAACTGCAACATCATACAAACTTGCCGTCAATCTTGTTAACAGTATGAAAATAGAAATTATTGCAAAGGACGATACCCTGGTAAAAATGCTGAATCTTAATATGATTTCTTATAAAGATGCAATTAAACTTGCATTCCAGAAAATTGAGACTAACTCTGTTATATCGAGCTGGAAGGATTCGCTGGTATCAAGTTCGGATGAAAACACTCTGCGCGGACACATTAACGTTCCGGAACACGGATGCTTTATTGATAAAAGAGAGATTGAAATAGCTGGAACTGCAGAAACTGTTCTTAATAATATCTTGTCCATCGGTGGAGATCGGGGCTGGTATTACGGTAACTGGCTTTGGGCAGTGAGGGGATTTGTTGATAAAATATTCGGTGGTGTTGGACTTAGAAGAGGAAGAACAAATGCTTCTGCAATTAATCCCGGCGATACACTCGATTTCTGGCGCGTGCTCGATGCGGACAAAAATAGTAAAAGGCTTCTACTCTATGCCGAAATGAAACTACCGGGCGAAGCGTGGCTTGAGTTTAAAATTATCAACCGTAATGGAAAACAATATCTAAGTCAAACCGCAACTTTCCGTCCTAAAGGTTTACTTGGAAGATTGTATTGGTATTCCGTGTTGCCGTTTCATTACTTCGTATTTGATGGAATGGCAAAGAATATCATAAAATATAGAAGGGATTTATGAACAATCTGATAATAATCTCACATCCGGATAAGCAAAGTTTCTGTTACAATGGAATCTTTAAGACAATCTTAAGCACGCTTAAAGAGAATAATGAAGAAATAGAAGTAATTGATTTGTATGAAGAAAAATTCAATGTATTTGGTGATGAAGAAAAATCGAAACTTTATAAAGAGATGATTAAGAAATGTAACCGTATTTATATTATCTCTCCGGTCTGGTGGTTTAGAACTACACCATTGCTGGAATCGTTTTTTGACCAGGTTTTAACACCAGGATTTGCATATAAATTTATTCCGGTTACAAAATCTTTAGGAATTCCCAAGCCTTTTTTGAAGGATAAAAAAGTTAGAACGTATCTCACTCATGGCGCACCGGCTTTTCCTGTTCTTACTCTATATGTTAATTCTGTTAAGCTGCGCCTTGTTATGGGCGTTTATTCTTTTGTGTTCGGGTGGTTCAAAACTAAAACCAGACAGTTCTGGTCTGTTCCTTTTGTTTCTGATCAAAAAAGAAAACACTACTTAAGAAAAGTTGAAAAAGATGTTCTAAGAGACATTTCAAGGTAAACTAAAAAATCTTAGAGCCATATTATTATTCACAGATAAATAAATTCTGCGGGAGATTATGTTATTACTAATGCTATTCACTTTATTAACATATAATGTTAGCCGGAATTCTGAAGTAAATGGATTTCTCTTAAATGCCGAAATAATGAAATCTAGTTCTAAATGGAGAATTGTTAATGATGGTGTTATGGGAGGATTAAGTTCTTCTAAAACTCTATTAAACGATGATGGCAAAATCTTTTTCAGCGGTGTAGTTTCTCTTAAGAACAACGGCGGATTCGCCTCGCTCCGAAGTCCTATAAAAGATTATAACTTTGAAAATTATTCGGGGATTGAAATACGAATTAAAGGAGACGGTAAGATATACAGTGTGTCAATGAAAGAGACTTCTTATTTTACCGGTTCATTTTATACTGCAAATTTTCAGACCATAAAAGACGAATGGATTACCGTAAAAATTCCGTTTGATAGTTTTTCACTTTATTATTTCGGAAGAAAAGTCCAGACTAATTCTGAAATACCACTAAGCAAGATAAAAGAAATCTCACTTCTGATCGGAGAGAAACAGGAAGGAGCATTTAATACTGAAATCGATTTTATTAAACTTTATTGAATCGATTTGTATTTTTATCTTACCATTAAAGCCGTTGTTGAAAATAAATATGGATCTATCTAAAATGAAAAAAAGAATCCCGCTAGCTGTATCATTAATTCTATTTATCAGCTTCTCTATAAAAGCACAGGTAACTGTCGATTTTGAAACCGGGCTTGTAAACACAGGCTATAACGACGTACGCATCCCGGGTAATCAGGGCACATTTATCTCGCTAAAAGACGATTTGAAACCAGACTCTGATATTTTTTATAGAATTAAACTTAATTACACCTTTGGCTCTTCTCATACTTTGTCTCTTCTTTATGCCCCATTAACAATACAATCGGAAGGGCGTTTGAATAAAGACGTTAACTTTACCGGCAAGTTATTCACAGCGAATAAAGATTTAAGCGGATCATATAAGTTTAATTCCTATCGGTTAACCTACCGCTACGATTTTGTAAAAAATCCCGACCTGGAATTTGGTCTGGGAGTTACGGCTAAAATTAGAGATGCAAGAATTGCTTTATCATCACAAAATATTTCTGCCGAGAAAACAAATGTCGGGTTTGTACCGATTATTAATTTCAGATTATTCTGGCACATCAGTAATGAACTCGGTTTACTCTTTGAAGGCGATGGATTTGCGGCCAAACAAGGAAGAGCGTTTGATGTTCTTTTATCCGCATCATATAATTTATCTGATAAGATCGGTCTTAAAGCTGGGTACCGAATTCTGGAGGGAGGCGCTGACAATGATGAAGTATATAATTTTGCTTTATTACATTACGTTTCACTCGGGGTATCCTATAAATTATAAAACAGAATAAAAGAAGTGTCTGTATCAATTTGTGTAAAACAAACGGATAAGTTTGCTTCAGAAATTAATTGCATTAGATTATGTGGAAACATAAATTGAAATAAGCAACACAATATTTTTTGGGGAGCTATTATGTATAATAAGATTATTTCAAACATCCAGCCCCTTGGTTTTACCTGGCAAACTAATAATCCATTCTTATTTTGCGTGCATCATCTCGACGACTTTCCGCCGGGTAACGACCAGCTTGGTCCAAACGCATCATTAGAAGGAAGAAACCTTGGACAAGATTTTACTTTGAAAGATGGATGGAGAATGTATCATGGAGAAACCATTCCCGGTTTTCCCGCTCATCCTCATCGGGGTTTCGAAACGGTTACTGTGGTGCTTCAGGGATTTGTCGATCATTCCGATTCCCATGGTGCTGCGGGTAGATATGGTAATGGAGATGTTCAGTGGATGACTGCCGGTTCCGGTCTTCAGCATTCAGAAATGTTTCCTCTTATAAATAAAACAGAAAAAAATCCGTGCGAACTTTTTCAGATATGGCTCAATCTTCCCAAATCTAATAAGTTCTGTAAACCGCATTTTAAAATGTTGTGGAGT
>CAZEBL010000091.1:0-9966 GCA_964510325.1 uncultured Melioribacter sp.
GACTGAAGCTTGGCTGTCCATAAAGACTGCTGCTTTAGAAATTGAAGAAGGAAATGTTTTTACAATTGAACCGAGATTAACGATTGAGAATTACGTTATTGCAACAATTGAAGAGATGGTTGTTGTTACTAAAGACGGAATTGAGTGGTTATCTGAAAGACAGAATGAAATTTATCTAATCAAATAAAAAAAATAGGGGCGTATTATTTTGCGCCCCGCTTCATTAATGTAATTAAAAATCGAATAGCTCGCCGAGGAAAGATTTATTTCTTCTTTTCTTATAATAATCATCGTCGTATTTTCTCTTGTAGCCGTAGTTATTTCTATTATAGTTATCGTCGAAGTTCTGCTGCGGCATGATATCGATTGATCGCTCTATGATTTTATCGAGCTCCCCTTTATCCAGCCAGATTCCTCGGCATTGCGGACAGTAATCAATTTCAATCCCTTTCTTTTCGGAAATCAAAAAGTTTACATCACAGTTTGGACATTTCATATCATCTCCTTTTTTTAATCCAATCAACAAGCAATTGTGAAATGAAGTTCCAACTTTTTTTACTTCGCTTTTTTAAACCAATTCAAATATAACTCTGGTCTTCGGTCTCGGAAGAATAATCTCCTTGCATGGGATTTTCCGACTTCAGAAAGGTCAACGTCGCACAATAAAATTTCTTCGGTTAAACTTCCGGCTCTTGCTATTACTTTTCCTTCCGGATTACATACAAAGGATTCTCCCGCAAAGGTAAGTTTTTCTTCTTTACCAACACGATTGCATAGTGCAGTAAAATAACCATTCTGAAACGACGCTACTTTTAACTCCGCTTCATACAATCCTTCCGGCCATTCACCTACCGAGCCGGCTTGAGGTACAAAAACTATTTCGGCACCTTTTAATGCAAGCGCTCGCATATATTCGGGATAATGTCTGTCGTAGCAGATTGCTATTCCTATTTTTCCAAATTCTGTGTTATAAACTTTAACACCATTGTCTCCCGGTGTGTAATAATCCTTTTCATAGAAGTGTTGGTAATCGGTTATATGGATCATTCTTGTTGTTCCGAGAATCTCTCCATCAGAATTAATAATTGGTGATGAATCATAAGTTTTTCCATTATCATATTCATATAAATTCAGTATAATAACGATGTGTAGTTCCTTAGCAAGCTCCGAAAATATTTTTGTTGTTGGACCGGGAATCGTTTCGGCAAGATTTTTATAATCCGACAAAGCTTTTTTCTGTGGATAGAAACTAGTAAATGCGAGCTCAGAAAAACAGATTACGTTTGCACCCTTCGCTGCCGAAGATTTAACAGCTTGAATTCCTTTGCTGATATTTTCCTGTTTATCATTCGAAGCTGATTGCTGAATTAATGCGATTTTCATTTAACTCCCATAAATGTTTTCTAATGTTATTTCCTTTTCAATTTCCCATTTTACAGGGTTATTCATTATATACATTCTAATATTGTACAAATCTTTTTCGTTTCGAATTATGTGTTCATAATAATTCCTCTGCCATAAAAAAGAATTGTTTCCGGACTTGTGAATTAGTCTGGTTGACCTGGCTTTAAAGAATCTGATTATTTTTCCTAATGTAATTGAAGGATTTTTCATCATAATCCAATGCTGGTCCGTTGGGGTTTGATTAATCAAACCCTTCCTCTCGTTGATTATGATAATTCCATGTAAATGATTTGGCATTATTATGAATTCATCCAGTTCAATATTGGTAAAGTGATTCGGAAGGTATTCCCAATTTTCCAGAACAATTTTACCTTTGTCGTTTAATACAGCCGAACCATTTGTTATTGTTCCAAATTCTATAGAATGATTTTTAGTACAAATGGTAACATAATACCACCATGCCAAGGAGTAATCAAAATCTTTCAACCTTATGGATTTTCTGTTATGCATTTATAAATTGATTATTCAGACAAACTTCTTCATTCTTCTAATCTATAAAAACTGTAACTACCCGGCGGAATTGTCAGATTAATATTATTATCAACCACATCTACTTTTTCATTCGTTAATAAATTAGTTCCTGATTTAACCCCATAAACTGCCGGGACTTTAAGCTGAGCCTGAACACTCTTGTTACTCTTATTAAGAACCACCAGAATCCGTTCATTTAGATCGGAGCGGATATAAGCATAAATTTCTTCATTAGCCGCTAAAGTATAAAAATCGCCGAAGCGAAGAGCAGAATGATTTTTCTTAGGTTAATAATTCTTCTAACATCATCTAACATTTTTCTTTCGTAATTATTTAGTTCGTTTCCAAATCTCATCATTCTTCTATTATCCGGATCTGATGCACCCGTCATTCCGAATTCACTTCCGTAATAAATTACAGGAAGACCGGGAATAGTATTCATATAAGCATAATAAAGTTTTGCTTTTTCATACGAAGCCGGGTTATCAACTTTGGGTGGATTATTCCATCCTTCTTCAACCGCGCTCCATTGAGTAACATCAAGGTCGCCATCGGCAAATGCCATAAAACGGTTCTTGTCATGACTATCCATTATGTTGCCCATCAAATTATTCTCTCCATAAACAAGAAATGATTTTTTTATTTCTGCATCAAGAGATGCAAATGAAATTCTTGGATCCAGAAAAGTTGGAAGCGCAACATCATAAACATTAAAATTGAACTGTGCCGATAATTGTCCGTTATTTACATAAGAGCTGATCAATTCATAGCTTCCGAATGTTTCGCCTATCTGATAAACTTTTTTCTTCTGTGGAAGTTCAACTTCGGTTTTTATTCTTTTGGTAAGTGCGCGCCAGAATTCATTAGGTATATGTTTTACTGCATCCTGTCGGAATCCATCCGCACCGGTTTCTTTCATCCACCAGATTGTATTATTTGTCATAAAATCGATTGCCTCTTTAGATCCCACATAATTAAACTTGGGCAAGTATGGCTCGAACCACGTGGTTAAACGGTATTTGTCCCATAATCGCAAATTCATTCGTCCATCGGGTAATTTTAGTTTGCCAAACCATTCAGGTTTTTCTTTGAACAATGGATGGCTCTGATGAACATGATTAGCAACTATATCAAGAAGAATTTTAATTCCACGTTTGTGCGCTGTAGATACCAGCTCTTTAAGCTTTTCAATCGTTCCAAATTTCTCTTCCGTATTATAAGAGTTAACGGGCCAGTAACCGTGGTATCCTGAGAACCATCTATGCGGTGCCGGTGCTTCTTTAAAAGCTTCATTAGGATTGTCGTAAACAGGTGAAAGCCATATTGTATTTATGCCAAGCGAATCAAAATATCCTTCGTTCAATTTGTTTATTATTCCCTGGAAATCTCCGCCCATATAATTTGCTTTTTCAGAGAGAGAGTCGTGAACAATTGGATTGTTAATCGATTTATCGCCGTCGTTGAATCGGTCGATCATAAGCGAATAAATAATTGCATCGTTCCACAAAAATTTATCATTCATTCCAGCCGGTTTTCCATTACTTAAAAATACCGACTGAATGTTTGAGAATGTTCCATTTACACTTACAGCAATTCTAATAATCTGATTTTTCTCCAGTTCTGTACTGCTTAAGATTATACTTATTTTGTTTCCCGATACACTTATTTTCTTTTTATCGATCTTGCTATTATCAAGAAGTGCAATTACATTTTCTGGGGTAATAGATCCTGTGAAGAATTCATTTTCATAATAAAAATTAAATTCTGATTCGTTCTCCCTATTTTCATATTTAAGAAGATGTAAAAAGTTTTTACTTCCCTTCTCTTCTTCTACAATAAATACGGAATTATAATCACCCATTCCATTCGGTACTTTTACATTATTCGCCGGATCGATCAGCTCTTCACCATCACCATAAAATTTGTATTGATATCTCCCCGGTTCAAGAGGAACTTCTATTTCAAAGACTCCGTCGTTATTTACATCGGTCATCGGTAAATTAGTTCGGTTCCAGCCGTTAAAACTTCCAAAGAGATTAAGAACCTTAAAGTTTTTCTCCGGCTTGTAGGTGAAATTAAATTTGCGAAGGACTTTTGAACGAACAGGTATTGAGTAGGTCGTTCCGTAACGAACAAAATCGATCAAAGTGATTCCGGAAAAATTTTCGTCCGGCTGAAAATAGATCATCCCGGAATTTTTATTATAAGTAACAGAAACATTTTCGTTATTAATGATACTCACATCATAATTATCAGAATAGAATAGATCGGAAATGAGGACTGAATCAGCTTTGCCGGCAGTTAGGTTTATCGGACTTATAATGTCGGTTATTTCATTTTTAATTGATGAACATGAAGAGGAGATTAATAGAATTACCGCTGTAATTACAAAACTCACTTTACGCATTTTTACTCCGCTGCTTAATAATCTTCAGGGGTAAAATAAAGAAATAAAATTCTATGAAGAAAGCCTGAGTTAGTTAGATGTGCTGTTGGCTGAAATGAACTCTTCCAGTTCATCGAGACTGGATAGATACTTAACATTAGAATATTTACATAAAATTTCTGATTGTCCGCCCGATAGAGCCTGACCACCAACCAGTATTTGCAAGTCCGGTGCAACATTATGAATCTGCTCAATTAACTTTAGAAGCCGGCTAATATTGATATAGAAATTATTTGATATGCCAACAACATCCGGTTTCTTTTCTTTTATAAGGTCAATCAAGGTTTGCTGGGGAGTATTTGAGCCGAGGTATAAAGTATTCCAACCGCTAACCTCAAAAAATCCGGCTACCATCCTTGCGCCAAGTTCGTGATATTCTTTATCAATACAGGTAATAATTGCAAGTTTATCGGTATGGTTTCCATTTAAGAAATGCGTTGTAGTTGTTTCTATAAGCGATTCGGTTATTTTTGTTGCAATGTGTTCGTCAGCTATAGTGCATCTTTCTTTTTCCCACATTTGTCCTATCCGGTACATTGAACGCTGGAAAAGCTGAACATAAATTTCTTTTAAGGAAACATTGTTCTCGATTAAATCCGATACAATCTGGAAACACTGCTTTTTATCACCTTTTAGAAGGGAATCTAAATAATGTAAATATATTGCTTCTGATACCATAAACTTTTTATAAAATGAACATAATTATAAACGCTAAACCCGTGTAAATAATTCCCCAAAAGATAATTATTTTTTATATGTACTAATGAATAAAGCCATTTTATATGAAGAATAAGCGAAGAAAGGCGCTGCAACAACATCAACCGTGTAATGAACATGCTGGATTAATACTGTTGCGGCAACAAGAATTGTATTTACAAGGAATATTTTTTTGAGATTTTTATTACGGCTTGTTAAATAAAAGATAAACATTGTTGCAACGTGACCCGAAAAGAAAAGGTCGCGGTGGAGAGTCTCACCTCCTCCAAAAAATTCTACGAAAGGATCTGTTAATGAAATAGTTGTAGCCGGTGCATCCAGAGGTAATAAAAATATTGTGCAGAATCTGAAAAAGAAAACAAGACTGTATGATTGAAGCGCAATAAGAAAATCTTCCGGGTAATAGGAAAGCGAAATTAGGGCAACGATTAACGAAACGTAAATAAGAACAAATGTAAACCATGTTACATCAACCGGATTGAATAAGCTTAATAACGGATCATTGAATGCGAATCCTGAGAGTTCTTCATTATAGTCGAGAAACCGTGCAAGAGAAAGGAGAACAACAACTAGAACTATAACAGTAATCAAAAAACGATTCCTAAAACCGGGGTTGAGTAACTTTTCCCGCCATGCAGATTTTATGTCAGTCAAATTTATCAATAATATGTAAAGATTATGAATTGTTGGGGTGCAAAATACACATGCAATACAAAAAAGTAAAACAAGAGATGTGCTGTTCAATTGCGGTTGATTTACATCATCGCCAGATACTTGAAGCAAATTATATTAATCGATAATTTAATTGTGAAAAAATTACTAATTACTCCACCCGAAATATCGGAGAATAAAATGAAAGCGTATTTTAAAATTTTTCTCTCTGCAATTCTGATTTTATTTCTTACTGTTAGTTGCGATGAAAAAAAAGATGACGATTCGAACCCTACTAATCCAACCACAAGTGATAATCCTTTTCCAAATATTAAAGTAGTAAAACGTATCACCGGGTTAAACGGCGGAGAAGCAGTTGAAGCAATTAACAGCGCCTTATACGTCGGCGATCTAACGGGTCTTTCCATCTACAGAATTTCCGACCCTGAAAATCCAGAGTTCAGAAAGAAAATTGCACTTACAACTGTATATGATCTGTATGCAAAGATCTACGATAATTCTACTTTAAATTTGTTTGCCGGTTGCGGCGGAAATGGATTAACAATTTTTGAAATTCATGGCAATGCTTATCTTGATCCGATTACTAAATCGTTTATAGCCGGAGGATTCTACAGCGACATTGTCTCTGAAAGTTCGCGTCTTTATGTTGCATCGCAGCTAAGCCGCGGTGTTAGAGTTTTTAATATTGCCAATGCATATCAGCCAACCATGGAATTTTCTATTGATCAACAAGCCAATTCAACCGGTGTTGCAATTACTAATCTGGGAGATTTGATTGTTGTTGATTATGATGGTAAAGTAAAATTTTATGACACAGTAATTTTACCAACAGTTCCGGCAACTTCACAAAAAATTAGTATTAATGCTAAATTGCTTTCGGTTTCTACAACAGATGATTGGGCATGCATCGGTGCAGAGAGCGGTGTCTATTTCGTTCAACCTGTTAGCAGCCGTCAGGGTTTTCCCGCGGTTAAATCGAGTCTTCTTATAGGCGGCGATGTTCACGATTCAAAAATTCGGTATAAGCAGAGCACAAATAAATATTATGCATTTCTTGCCGCTGGGAACAAAGATCTTGTAATTGTTGATGTTACAGAAATCAATAGTCCTAAAATTGTAAAGGAGCTTGCACTTGAAGGCAATGCCCGTTCAATTGTTTTATATGGTAACTATGCTTACATAGTAGGCGATAGTGATTTAAATATCGTCAAGATTGAGTAGTTTGATTATATTTATAATCCTGTGAGTATGATTAACTCACAGGATTTTTTTATTTAAGCTTTCCTCCAATCTTCATAAAGAATTTTATACACTTATGCCCGAAGTCAACTGGCTGTATATACATCATTGGACATGCATAGATTATTGCATCAATTCCTATTTCTTTGCAGAAATTTTCTGCTTCCTGATTATAACTTCCCTGTCCGAATGATCTGTGAAACCATACTTTATTAATACCAAGCTCCGCACAATCCTTCACAACTTCTAATGATTGATCGGGATGAGTGGAAATAAATACAGCATCGGGTTTTGTTGGAACATTTTTTAATTTGCGATAACATTTCTCTCCCTCAATCTCGTCCGTGTGAGGATTAATTGCAAATACATTATAGCCGGCATTCTTAAATTTCTTGTAAACCAAATTTCCCACTGCACCTTGCGGTTTTCTCGACATTCCTGCAACGGCAATATTTTTCTGTTTTAGAAATTCTTCGATTAATTGAGTTGTGTTCATATTCCTATCTATATTAGTTATAGTTTCCTTGCTATTACAACGGGTAGCTTTATCAAATCGTTTTGTCCCGAGTCAGTTACAATTTCTATAAGCAATATATAAATTCCAATCCTAAGTGCGCGACCGCTATCATCAAGTCCATCAAATATTACAGAGTTGCTTGGACCGGATGGACGGTTATGTGCAATGGTTCTAACAAGCCGTCCCTGGCTATCGAATACTTTTATACGAACCTGTGCAAGCCTTTGTGCTAAATTAAAATTAATTGTTGCAAAGTCTTCGAATCCGTCGTTATCCGGTGAAAATGGATTTGGAGTTATTACAGCTTTCGATTCCGTTACAACAGTTTCAGTAAAAATTGAATTCGGTTTTCCGGGAGAAGCTCCTTCCGGTGCAACAGAAGAACTCCAGTTTAAGTTGTCGTTCGAACCCAACAAAGGATTTAACCGTTCAATAGAACGGTTCTTTGTTGTTAACAAATTTTTATTATGCCATTGAGGCGAATAGTAAACCGAATCGAGAGTTGTATTGCGTGCATCTTTAATTACAAGCATTGAGCCATCGTTAGATAAACTCATTGAGCTGTTGAATAGAAGATAGCTCCCTTGCATCTTAAGATAATTATAATTGTTGTAAACGGTTGAATCACTTGCGAAAACTAAATAAGCTCCGGGTGAAATTTTATACCACGTCCTGGAAAGTGGAATTACTTTGTTGCTTCCATAAATTAAATTCATTCCACCTATTTGCAAAGAATCTGATGATGTGTTAATAAATTCAATAAACTCCGAATTACCAGTTGAGGGATCGAACATAATTTCATTTATAACAAGGTTTCCCTTTTTATAGTTGGGCACAGAAGCAACTGAATTCTGAAATCCCGGTGTAGCACCGTAACGATTTAGTGATGTTGTCCAGTTAGTGCTATCCGTAGATGCAGCATTCAACAAAACTCGTTCAAGCGAAAATCCTTTGGCACCGCCCCATTTCGAATTATAAGTAAAGCTATCTATCACCGCACCGCGGAAATCATAAATTGCTACGCCGTCATTTGTATTTCCGAGTGAACCGAACTTAACCTGAAGAAAATTCTTAGGCGGAATGAACATAAATTTATTTGTATCCGGAGTTAAAACAGCATATTCGCCCGGCTGCAAAATTTTATTTACGCTAGAGATAGAGATTTTTGTAATTGAAGGAACAAGGTCTGTTACTTTCCAATCTTTCAGATTTATTTGTGTGTTTGAGTTATTTACAATTTCAATCCACTCCGGTTCACCATCCAGAGGATTGTACATTATTTCACTTACCAGAACAGAGTTCCTTTTATATCCGGTATTTACATCTGCCACAAAAAAATTATTAAGATTATCCATGTCTTTATCAAAAACAACTTTGCAGTAAACACGACGCGGATTATCAAGTTTTATTTTTAGCGCGGAGAGAATTAGCACAGAGTCTTTAGAGGATAAATTAGCCCCGCTTGCCTGACTGAAATACGAAGTATCATTCCCCGATATAAAATAAAACTGAACAGTAAACTGATCTGCTGATTTAGTTCCGTTATTAAAAACTTTAGCAGCTATATTAACATCTTCATCAAACGAAGCATAAAGGGGAACAATTGAAATTCCGGTTATTGATAAATCGTAATCTTTGGGTGCAAGACTGTTGATTCTGCCGGGGGTGCTAAGTTCAATATCTTTTGATGAACCCCAGTTGAGCCGGTCGTTTGATCCCCCGGTTATGTTAATTCTCTCCAATGATTTTCCGTTTTCACCGCCCCATGATTTGTCGAAACGGACCGAATCAATTGTTCCATCGTTAGCATCTTTAATCACAACTCCGTCCGCATCGTTATTAAGATTTGCGAATGTATTGATAAGGACTTGAGATGGAATCGATCTGTGGAAATTATTAATAATTCCGTCTTTTGATATTACAAGAAATGAGTTGGGTGGAAATGAAATTCCTTTCGGCTGAAGTTTTGTTTTTACCGGAGTAGTTAAAATATCTGTAACGGACCATTCTTCCAGATCAATATTATAAACCGATTTGTTGAAGAGCTCAATCCACTCCGGTTCTCCGTTAAGCGGATTATACATTATTTCATTTATTACGACTGATCCGCTTTGATAACCCGGTCGAACTGTAAATCTTAATCGATTATTAGTCGTATCCTGATCTTCCGTGTATTCCGCATTGTATTCAAATGTTCGTGCTTCTGTTAGATTATCTATTATATATTGTATTTGATTTGTTGTTTGAAATCCGTCGATTGCAGGATAAATCATCTTGTAACTCTTGATAAATTTCCTTTGGCCGCTATTCAATATCTCATATAAAATTACATTTGTCTCCGCGTAAAATTTACCCGCATTCCACACATAAACGTTGATACTAACTTTTTCGCCATACAATGGTTTTTGTGGATTAATGATTGCAGAAAAAAGTCTTATAT
>CAZEBL010000092.1:0-9901 GCA_964510325.1 uncultured Melioribacter sp.
TGTCGGTGTTTTTAACTGCTGCGATAGGATCGTCTAAAATTTCGACTTTGCTTCCCATATATTTTGCATTTTCCATCGACTCTTTAACTACAAAATCGAGAGGTTTATAACCTGATGGGGATGCAATAGCTATATCCATTCCAACTTTAGAACAACCCTGAAGCAGACTGTGTGCCATGTTATTTCCATCACCAATGTATGCAAGTTTTAATCCTTGCAATTTTCTTTTTTTCTCGTAAGCAGTAAATAGATCTGTTAAAACCTGACATGGATGATGAAGATCGGTTAAACCATTAATAACGGGAATAGAACCATATTTTGCAAGATCGATTACATCCTGATGATCAAATGTACGGATCATAATCCCATCTAAATAACGCGATAGAACTTTTGCTGTATCGCTAACACTTTCACTTTTCTTAAGCTGGAGATCATTCTGATTAAAATATAAACCGACACCGCCAAGTTCATAAATGCCGACTTCGAATGATACACGTGTACGAGTGGATGGTTTGGAAAAAATCATTCCGAGTTTTTTACCTTCCAATACGTGATGCTTCTTACCGATTAATCTTTCTTCTTTTAATGTTTTGCTTAAATCAAAAATTTGATAAATCTCTTCTAATGTGAGATGCTGAATTTCAATCAGACTTTTTCCTTTCATGCTAACTGCCATTTCACACCTGTATTTTTTTATAATTTTTTATAGAAATATTTATTTGGTTGCAAAAGTAATTAAACAAAATATTATAAAGTAATAAGCGTGCCTGAATTTTCTTTTTCGATTTCTTCTTCGCTTGTAATAATTGCTTCTTTCCCGGTATTCTTAACAAAATCTATTGCTGCAAGAATTTTGGGTCCCATACTTCCAGCCGGGAATTCCCCTTTTTGATAATAATTTTCTGCTTCTGCCACAGTTAAATGATCAAGTGCTTTCTGATCGGGTTTATTGAAATTGATACAGACTTTTGGAACATCTGTTATGATATAAAATCGGTCGGCGTTTATTAACCTTGCTAATAAAGCCGAAGCAAGATCTTTATCAATTACTGCTTCAATTGCTTCAAGATATTTAGTATCCTGGTGGAAATAAACGGGAATTCCACCACCGCCGGCAGCAATAACAATATGACCTTTCTCAACTAAATCCTTAACAACCTGATAATTCATAATATCGACTGGTTTAGGAGAAGCAACTACTTTACGCCATCCTCTTTTTCTCGGATCTTCTTTAAAAACCCAGTTATTTGCTTTTGCTAATAGATCAGCTTCTTCTTTAAGGTAATAAGGACCAATCGGTTTTGTAGGATTATTAAATGCCGGGTCATTAATATCAACAAGTACTTCAGTAATAATTGCAACAACATTTTTTTTAAGTTCAGTTTTATTCAATGCATTACGCATCTGCCGGTCTATCATATAGCCGATTCCACCTTGAGAATCGGCTACACAAATATCGAGAGGCATTTTAGGAATTTTATATTGATTATATCCCGCTTCATTCCTTAAAAGAATATTTCCAACCTGAGGACCATTTCCATGAGTAATAATCAATTCATAACCTTTACGAATTAAACTGATTATTTTTTCGCAGGTATCTAATGTATGTTTTTCCTGTTGCTCAATTGTTCCTTCTTCATTACCTCTTAGAAGTGCATTACCGCCAAAAGCAACAACAGCAATTTTTTTCATAAAAGTCCTTTTGATCTCAAAACAGATTCCAATGTATTTGTACCAAGTTCATGAAGTTCATACATAACTCTGGTAGAAGGTTTATTTATCTTAAGAATACGACCCAGATCGATGGGTGTTCCGATTACAACTGAATCGCAATCAGTTCTATTAATTGTATCTTCCAGGTCTTTCACCTGCTGATCTCCATAACCCATTGCCGGTAATAATATTCCAATGTTAGGATATTTCTGATAAGTTTCTGTTATTGATTTTACGGTAAAAGGTCTAGGATCAACAATCTCCTTTGCACCTAACTTTTGGGAAATTACCGTTCCGGCACCATATTTCATCTCCCCGTGAGTAAGAGTTGGTCCATCTTCAACTACAAGAACTCGTTTACCGGAAATTAATTCAGGTTTATCAACTGTAATTGGCGAAGCCGCATCAATTACAATTGCAGAAGGATTAACAGCATGAATATTTTTCTTTACTTCTTCAATTCCTTCCGGACTTGCAGAATCGATTTTATTTATAATAGCTACATCAGCCAATCTAAGAGAAGTATTACCAGGGTAGTATCTCATCTCGTGTCCCGGTCTGTGCGGATCTACAACCGTAAATGTTAAGTCGGATTGATAGAAAGACATATCGTTATTACCGCCATCCCAGAGAATAATATCGGCTTCTTTTTCAGCTTCTCTTAAAATTGCTTCATAATCAACACCTGCATAAATAACACCGCCGCGTGCAACATGAGGTTCATATTCTTCTCTTTCTTCGATAGTACATTCATATTTATCGAGATCTTCGAATGATGCAAAGCGTTGAACTTTCTGTTTTACTAAATCGCCATAAGGCATGGGGTGTCTTATAGCAACAACTTTTTTACCTGCACTTTGAAGTAAATCAACAATCTTTCTCGAAGTTTGAGATTTACCGCTACCGGTTCTAACAGCAAGAACAGAAATAACGGGTTTGGTACTTTTAATCATTGTTTCGGCAGCGCCCATTAATCTAAAAGAGGCTCCCGCTGTATTTACAATTGATGCTTTTGTCATAACATAATCAAATGGAACATCTGAATAGGAGAATACTACTTCGTCAACTTTAAGCTTGTGAATTAAATCCACCAGTTCCGATTCTTCATAAATCTTAATTCCATTAGGATAAAGTTTACCGGCAAGTTCCGGGGGATAAATTCTACCATCAATATTAGGAATTTGTGTAGCTGTAAATGCAACT
Source organism: uncultured Melioribacter sp. (assembly GCA_964510325.1). GTDB lineage: Bacteria > Bacteroidota > Ignavibacteria > Ignavibacteriales > Melioribacteraceae > DSXH01. The sequence goes on from CAZEBL010000092.1 coordinate 2,917, forward strand.
ACATTATAGCTTTCGTTATTTCTAAAAAATACATTAAAGTTATGGAAATCACGCCCGGCAGCACCCATGATAAGGACGTTTCTACGAATCATAAATCACCTCTTATTTGTTATTCAACAGTTACTGATTTAGCTAAATTTCTTGGTTGATCAACATTCAATCCTTTCTTAACTGCAATATGATATGCAAGTAATTGCAAAGGAATAACGCTTAATATCGGTTGAAGCATATTGATAGTCTTGGGTATTTTAATAACATGATCAACAAGTTTTTCTATTTGATTATCATCTTCATTTACAATTGCAAGAATTCTTCCTTTTCTTGCTTTAACTTCTTCTATATTACTAACGACTTTTTCATATACTGAATCTTTTGTAGCAATAAACACAACTGGCATATTATCATCGATTAGTGCAATCGGTCCATGTTTCATTTCTGCAGCTGGATAACCTTCAGCGTGGATATATGATATTTCTTTTAGCTTTAATGCCCCTTCCAGAGCAACCGGAAAGTGATATCCCCTTCCAAGGTATAAAAAGTTTCTACAGTCAACATATTTATCGGCTATTTTTTCTATCAGTTCATTTTGTTTAAGTATGACTTCAACCTTCTTGGTTAAATTCTGCATCTCCTCAATTATCTCGTGTCCTTCAGGCTGATTAAGATTCTTTCTACGTGCTATTAGAAGTGTAATTAACGAAAGGACAAGTAATTGAGAAGTAAAAGCTTTGGTTGAAGCAACACCAATTTCGGGTCCGGCATGAATATAAACACCTGCTTCGCTTTCTCTTGCAATAGAACTACCAACTACATTACAGATACCAAGACATAGTGCACCTTTCTTCTTAGCCTCCTTTAATGCAGCAAGTGTATCGGCAGTCTCACCGCTTTGGGAAATAAAAATTACTGTATCTTTTGATGTAATTATTGGGTGGCGGTAACGGAATTCAGATGCATATTCAACTTCCACAGGAATACCCGTGTATTGCTCCATCATATATTCCCCGACTAATGCAGCATGCCATGAAGTACCGCAAGCAGAGATAATAATACGGTCCGAGTTAGCAATCCTATCTTCATAACCCTGTAATCCGCCTAATTTTGAAATTCCTTCCTTGGGAACAAGTCTTCCTCTCATGGAATTGTAAAGGGACTCCGGCTGTTCCATAATTTCTTTGAGCATATAATGCGCATAACCACCTTTGGATAACTCATCAATACTTACATCTACTTCATGAATTTCTTTTTTGATATTGACATCAAGAATTGTCTTTGCCTGAAAATGATCATTAAATACTTCTGCTATTTCTCCATCTTCAAGATAAACAACCTGACTGGTATGAGCGATCAAGGCATTAACATCGGATGCAATAAAGTTTTCGTTCTTACCAATACCAATTACAAGCGGAGAACCTTTTTTGGCAACAACAATTTTATTCGGTTCATTTTTATAGATTACAGCAATTCCATAAGTACCTTCAACTTCATTTAAGGCATACCGAACTGCCTGGAATAAATCGTTTTTGATTTTCAGGTAGTGATCGATTAAATGGGCCAAAACCTCTGTATCGGTTTCGCTTAAAAATTTATATCCTTCTTCTAATAATCCATTTTTCAATGAAACGTAGTTTTCAATTATTCCATTATGAATAAGAAATAAAGTTTTTTCTTCGTTCATATGCGGGTGGGCATTTACCATGCTTGGTTCGCCATGTGTTGCCCATCTTGTATGACCAATGCCTAAATTGGATTTTGGATTCTCTACATGAACAAGTTTTTCTAATTCAGCTACCTTACCTTTCGTTTTTATTACTTTACATTCGGTTGTATTAATAATTCCAACACCGGCAGAATCATATCCACGATATTCGAGCCGTTTTAATCCTTCAATGAGGATTGGAACGCAGTTTTTTTCTCCTATATAACCTACTATGCCGCACATAGTAACTCCTATATGTTTATATAAAAAATAAATAAGTAGAGTGAGAATAAAAAATTAGTGATCCGGACAGGGACGTAAAAGAAGTAGATTTGGCTCGATATCGAAATCCAATATTTTGGTTTGAATGAAAAATTCCATTTGGACTATCTGAAAATTTACTGCGCAAATTTCTATAATTTTACATGGATTTGCAAGTATGATTTACCATTCTTTGTTTAATAAAGTGCGAAATCATATATTTGCGACGTAAAAAAATTATAATTGCACCCGTAGCTCAATTTGATAGAGCATCTGACGGAGTTTATCCCGCTTAACGGGAGATCAGAACAGTTCTTAAAATAGTTTTACTTGCACCCGTAGCTCAATTGGATAGAGCATCTGACTACGGATCAGAAGGTTTGGGGTTCGAATCCCTACGGGTGTACAATTCTTTGAAAAACTTTTCGAAAATTTTGGGGTTCTCCCGTAGGGACTCCTTTGGAGGAATCCCTACGGGTATACTAAATTAATGTACAATGTAAAATGTACAATTAGACTATTTCAAAATTGTAAATTATGCATTGTACATTATACATTTATAAGCACCCGTAGCTCAACTGGACAGAGCATGTGACTTCGGATCACAGGGTTGAGGGTTCGAATCCTTCCGGGTGTACTAAATCAATTGAGAATTTCCAATTGAAAATTAAGAATTCCTTTTCAGAAGGAATTTTTTATTTATTAACTTATTACTCATTATACCGGATCGAATCTTTAGATGCTCTTCGAAGAAAACATTTATAAATTTATGTTTGCTGCCCTTCAGGAAGCAGAAAAAGCATTAGAGTTCGATGAGGTTCCAATTGGAGCCGTTGTAGTTCATCAGAACAAAATTATCGGACGCGGATATAATCAAACGGAACGATTGAAAGACCCTACTGCGCACGCAGAAATGATTGCAATTACTGCTGCATCGAATAACCTTAAATCTAAATTTCTTGATGAATGCGATTTATTCGTCACTGTTGAACCGTGTGTAATGTGTGCCGGTGCAATTTTATTAGCAAGGATACGTAATATTTATTTCGGAACATTCGAACCGAAGTTTGGTGCGTGCGGATCGCTATTCAATATTATCGAAAGCGGTAAATACAATCATAAACCAAATCTCTTTTCCGGTATTTATTCCGATGAAGCAAAATCCCTTTTGGAAAATTATTTTATAAAAAAACGCGTATCTAACAATTAATTACAAATTTCGGTTTGGCTATAAATCCATTTCTAATTAACTTTGTTCTGTAAATAATTTCTTAACATCTAACCAAATCTTTAAATAGTATGCAGATAATAATTTTTGGCTCGCCCGGGGTCGGTAAAGGAACACAAGCAAAAATATTAGCAACTAAATTAAACATCCCCCATATCTCGACCGGAGATATTTTAAGAGAAGCAATAAAAAACCAGACTGAACTTGGTAAAAAAGCTAAAGAAATTGTTGATAGAGGCGAGTTAGTTCCAGATGATATTATGGGTGGAATAGTAAAAGAAACTTTATCAAATCCAAAATGCAACAACGGTTTTATCCTCGATGGATATCCACGAACAATTAATCAAGCCAAAATTCTAGAAGAGATCTTTAAAACAATTAAAAAGGAGAAACACTTTTTAATAAAATTAGATGCTGATGACGAAATTATTATAGACCGCTTAACCAATCGTTTAGTATGTAGTAAATGTGGAAATATTTTAAATAAGTCCGAAGTAAAAGAGAATTTTTCCTGTCCAGTTTGTAATTTATCCAACAGTTATGTAAAACGTGCTGACGATGATGAAAGTGTTATAAGAAAGCGATTAAAAGTCTACCACGAAACAACAGCGCCTGTATTCGATTTTTACAAGGATAAAGCTGAGATTATTGAAATAGACGGTTCACTTAATATTGAAATGGTTACAGACGAGATACTAAAGCAACTTAAATAGAAATTAATCGGTATCTTTTTTCTTAAGCAATACCTTAACTGCCTTACCGTTTTCAAGCCGTATTATTTTAGCGTTATGTTTTCTAACCAGATCGTAATTATGAGTTGCAAAGATAATTGATGTTCCTCTCAAATTAATTTTCTTAAGTATCTCCAATATTTCATCAGCTGTGTCAGGGTCCAGATTTCCTGTCGGCTCATCGGCTAAAACAAGGAACGGTTCATTAATAATTGCTCTTGCAATTGCAACACGTTGTTTTTCGCCCCCGGATAATTCGTGAGGCATATTATTCTGTTTGTGAGTTAATCCCACTTCGGATAGTGCATTAATAATCTTCTTCTTATTTAATTTTTTTGAAGAACCTGTTGCATTCAACACAAATGAAAGGTTATCATAAACGTTTCTATCAGGTAGAAGCTGAAAATCCTGGAAAACAATTCCAATTTTTCTGCGAAGGTAAGGAAGGTATTTAGGATTAATTGTTTCTGACGAATAGTCGCCTACCTGAACATAACCGGATTGCGGGAATAGATCCATATAGATCATTTGTAATAAAGAGGTTTTACCAATTCCGCTTTTGCCAATTAAAAATACAAAATCACCCTGATCAATCTGAAGATTCAAATCCTGAAATACAGGTTGGTTCGGGTAATTAAAGTCAACATGATTAAATATCAGCATTGAATCCTTTTTTTCTTTAGAATGAATTGTGCTCTTTCACTTTCCGGAGTAGCATCTATATCAGTAAAAGTATCTTTACACTTGTAAACATAAAAATTCGATTTATGAATAATATTAAAATAGTCTTCAAAAGGATAAATTTTCTGCTTATGAATTTCTTCAACCTTTTGACCATTAGCAAGAGTAATTTCAAAGTAATTGTAATGGACTCTTTTTATTTCATCATAATAACTTTTTTGTATAAACTTAATATCATCTACACTTCCCTTTCGGTTAAGATACCGTTGATATAACTTACTGTTATTCTCAAGACTAACATCAAAAGTAAAAATTCCATCCTGTTTAAGACAAAGATCAACCTGATTTAGCATAGCAAGGATTTTCTGCTTGTTCGTCAAATAATTAACGCTATCAAATGTGGAGAAGACAAAATCGAATTTTTCTTTAAATGGCAGTGCAATCATATTACAACAGACTTTATCAAGTTTTTTTCCGGATTGGTTAAGCATATGAATTGACAAATCGCTCATACAGAAGTAGCCGAACTTACCAGATAATTTACCAGCAATCATTCCATTACCGCAAGCGAGCTCAAGAGTAGATAGATTTTTCTTTTTTAACTGTTTACTTATTGAATATATATATGATGCCCACTTCGAATAGTCTATTGAACGCATTATATGAGAATAGATAAGGGTAAGATGAGAATAATTTTTTGAAGTCATCAAGATTTTTTTCTATTCATAAATATTTTTTCTGCCCAGAATGCAGATTGGATCATACTTTCTTCGCTGGCAATACCTTTACCGGCAATATCGAATGCCGTTCCGTGATCCGGTGATGTTCTTACAAATGGAAGTCCGGCTGTAAAATTAACACCTGAATTAAAATTGAGCATCTTGAACGGGATAAGAACCTGATCGTGATACATACCAAGGACTGCATCAAATTTATTATAAAGGTGATTACCAAAAAATGCATCGGGTACAAAAGGACCAAATACATTTTTTCCCTTATGGGATTTTATAACCGGAGAAATAATTTTAGTCTCTTCATTTCCTATATTTCCATCTTCACCGGCATGGGGATTCAAACCAAGAATTGCAATTTGTGGTTCAGAAATTCCAAAATCATCTCTAAGAGATTTAATTAGTGTATTTATCGAATCAGTTAATTTTACTTTTGTAACTAACCTATGTACATTTTTAAGTGATGAATGAATTGTTATGAGTCCGCATTTCATCTTTTTAGAAATAAAAAGCATCATATATTTTTTTGTATTTGAAAGCGAAGCTAGTAATTCTGTGTGACCCGGGAAATGAATCCCGGCTAATTGAAACGCTTTTTTGGAAATTGGTGCTGTAATTAATACGTCGGCAAAACCAGCTTTAACAAGTTTTACAGAATCAATAATTGCATTATAAGAAATTCTGCCCGATGTTTTTGTAGCTTTACCAATGGATTGCTGCGCATTCCCGCTATCAATAACCGTAACCTTCGCTTTGTCAATAATTTCAACTGATGAGTTGGAAATTACCTGATATTGGAATTCAGGGTTAACAATCTTAATAGCATTATGGAAAACTTTCGCGGGACAAAGAAAAATAATTTGTCTTTTACGGGGGTTATAAATTTTATTAAAAGTTTTTAAACATATTTCCGGACCAATTCCATTAATATCTCCGCATGTAAAAACGAGACTTACCATTTATTTACTCAATATGTAATTACCCAATCCGGTTTTATCTGTAAAAACAAATTCTTTTTGTAAATCTTTATAATACCAGATTTCAATAACAGCATTGGCCGCATTGTACTCCCGCTTAATTTCATCCGGCTCCCCGTATTGAATATAAATCTTTCCACGGTCAGTTTTAGCGCCAATTTGATTAGCAAGATTGCCGAAGTTAATCATCGCGTAATCGGCACGTTTGTAGAACTCATTCATCAATTCATTATACTGATAATTTCTATCCGGATTTTTCCTGTTCCAGAAATCGACAAGTGCGTTATATTTCTGTTGATTTCCGGTTTTATATAATTCCAGCAACTCCGATCTATCATAAATTATTTCAAGTAATTCGATTGCCAAATTCATATTGGAAAGTGTAAATGGCTTTTCAATCCAATCAATATTAAGTACAAATTTGCTTTCCCTACTACCGTTATTAATAGTTAATGTTGCCGGGCCTTCAGATAACTTTCTATTAAAATTTTCTACAAGAACGTAGTTCGATTTTCCATCTTCAGAATCTTCTGCTAAAATAAGCTGGTCGTCACAATCCGTAATTTTCCGTTGAGCAGACGGTTGCACAGAAAGTGTTTGACTATATAAGGTCTGGTTTTGCTGCTCAATTTTAATTTCCAATTCAGATTCCCCAACATTGATTATTGGGATCAATA
>CAZEBL010000093.1:0-9872 GCA_964510325.1 uncultured Melioribacter sp.
CTGGTAAGAAGGAACTCTTGCCCCTTCACCGCCGATATGACAACTTCCACAATTATTATAATCCTGTGAGTGACATGTATTGCAACTGAAAGTGTTTATATGTGCAGCATGATATTGATTTGTATTAGCAACACCTGAATGGCAATCAGTGCACTTTGGCAATAACGCCATTTTATAACGTTGATCGTAAATATTTCCATCGCCATGAACTTCATTTTTAGTATGGCAACGAATACATGTAAACTGTCTGCTTGTTAAATGAACGTCTGGAACAGTTCCCGTTGCTTGACCGAAATAAGCATGTCCTCCGCGGCTAACATGGCATGTAACGCATACATTACGCATATCAGGTGTCTTTGTAAATGCATGACCGTTTGCGAGTCCACCACCACCAGCTTTTGGTCTATTAACATGGCAGTCACCACATGATGCATGACATTTAGCGCAATTAACCTCATAACCGTCCTTCATTCTTTGAGATAGCTGACTAAAACCAGCCGGTATATTAGGTAATCCGCTTCTTAATGCAACCATCGACTTTTGTCCCCATCCTTGTTCATGTAGACTATTTTTAGTTCTCATTACTATTTCAGTATGGCATGATGAACATTTCTCATCTGCATAAGCTGATGGTTTTTTAATAAAGTTACCCGAGTGCGCTTGAGTTTTATTATCGGTTCCATCCACACCATTATGACAGGTTGTACAAGGAATCTTTCCATGCACATCATTTTTAAATTCCTTATAACCTTCACCACTTAATAAAACTCTATCGTAAGGTTCAATATGTGGAGTTTCGCCGCCGCAACCTCCACCACCTTCACTTGGTGGATCAGGCGTATAAACTTTTTTTAATTGTTGATAATTGGTATGGCATCCTTCGCATGAAGCAACTGATTTCGTTATTACCTGCTGGTCCGGAGAGATTGGTTCTTCGTTTCTATCTTTACATCCCGATAAATAAATTAAGAACACAAAAGAGAAGAGAATAAATAGTTTCCTTTGCATAGCGTTTTCCGATTATTTCTGAAAAATTGAACTAGTCTGTGCAAAGTTAGTGCCAATTAAAAAATACATTTTTAACTTATTTTATGAGATATGCCGGAAACAAATTGTTTCGTGAAATAACGAGGTTGAGTAAATCTGGGAACTTATCTTACAAAATGAAGCAAATATTGAATAAGGAACAAAGTGTTTCAGGAATTAATGGTGAAACAACTCATTCCACTATCTTCAGTTCTTTCATCCTACGCCAGAGTGTTGTTCTACCAATACCAAGTTCTTTTGCAACATTGGTTTTGTTCCATCTATGCTTTTCGAGTAATACTATCAGATCGGTCTTTTCTTTGTTCGCAGATACAATCGGAAATTGAAAAGAATTTGTTAAACCTTTTGAGCTTTCTAAAATTGAAGCAGGTAATTTATGCTTTTCAATTCTATTTTTATTTATAGTTCTTACAAAAGCATACTCAATTGCATTTTCTAATTCTCTAATGTTACCGGGCCAGTTATAATTTAAAAGCAAGTCAAGGGCAGTCTCTTCAATTTCTATAATCTCTTTTTTATATACGAGTGAAAATTTATGTAAGAAATGATTTACTAATGGTACAATATCTTCCTTCCTTTCTCTTAGTGGAGGTACTTCAATTGGAATTACACTAAGTCGATAAAATAAATCTTCGCGGAATGTTCCACTCTTTAATGCATCCTTAATGTTAATGTTTGTTGCGGCAATTATTCTAACATCGGTATGGCGGGTAATTGATTCTCCAATTCTCTCATATGTTCCTTCCTGAAGTATTCTTAACAATTGGATCTGGGTATATGGAGGCATCTCTGCAACTTCATCCAAAAAGATTGTTCCTTTATCTGCTAATTCAAATCTACCGGTTCTATCTTTTATTGCATCTGTAAAAGCTCCTTTCACATGTCCGAATAATTCACTTGCTAATAAATTTTGTGGGAATACGGAACAATTAAATTTTATAAAAGATTGGTCTTTTCTGTGACTCGATTTTTGAATTGCATTAGCAATCAATTCCTTGCCTGTTCCGGATTCTCCGGAGATTAAAACAGGTGCATCCGAATCCGATATTTCCTGGATAAGGCTGAAAATATTTTGCATCGTTTTACTGTGACCAATCATAGAATGAAACTGAGTTCCTTTTTGAAGATTAATTCCAATTTCTTCGAATACACTTACATCTCTGAATGAAATTATTCCGCCGGTAGGCTCATTGTTCTCGTTATATAGAACCGCAGCATTTAGTATAATAGATTTGTTCTCGCCAGTACAATTTTTAATATTCGATTCAAATTCATAAATATTTTTTCGGGTTTGAAGCACGACTGAAATTGGACATTCTGAAAAACAGTATTCCGATTGAAAAACATGTTTACAAAACTTACCTATTACTTCTTCTCTTTTATGACCTGTAATTCTTTCAGCAGCTTTATTAAAGAAATTAATCTGGAAGTTTTTATCTACAGTAAAAACTCCTTCTGCAATAGAATCTAATATGTGATCCTTAAGTTTTTCTTGAATGGGCATTGTGTTTCACTGTTACAATTTGTTTCATAAAAGTGCAAAAAAAAGCCGCAACAATGCGGCTTTAACAATTATCGAAAATATTAATTCCCAAAAACATTGATTTGGCCATTTATATGTTTCGTCTTATCTATAATCTTTCCCTGTGCATCTACAACACCTTGATGGCATGTAGAACATGATTTAAGTTCGGAGGCCATGTGACCAGTTGGTGGTAATCCGTGGCATGTACCACATGCAGCTTGAGAACCATCAACCTTCTTCCAATCGGGGCTAAAATTTTTACCAACCATCTGGTCTTCTGTGTATGCAAACTGGTATATCGAGTTAGCTTTAGAGAATTTGAAATTACCATGACAGTAAGTATTTGAACATTGATTGGATGTAAAATTGTATGTAGAATTTACAGAACCTTTATTGGATAACGCTCCAAAAACAACTTCTGCTTTGGATGTTCCATCATTAACATGCCCTGAGTTAAATAAGCCACCGGGCACTTTATGACATTCGTTACACAATACTGCCGCACCAATTTTAGGATTATATAAATGTTCTTGATGAGCACCAACAGCTGGATTGGTTGTTGCAATCGATCTGTCTAATGCGCGAGGAGGAGCAATTTTAGTTGCATTTCCGAAATCACCATGACATGTGTTACATGCTTCTGGTCCACCGGGACTTTTATGACATGAATTACAGGTTGGACTTACAATTCCACCTGCATAATTAGAACCATGGCATTGAGTACACTGAGCCATATTCCAAGAACGTGCTGAAATAAAGCTGCCATGAAATTGATTGGAATTAGGATTCATGATATTTGTAGTATGGACAGTGATTCCTGGATGACAATTATTTGTAGAGCAACTAACCCTTGCAGTTCCGCCGCCATAATTTTGGGAATGACATTCTTTGCAAGATTCCATCGATCCATCAACAAGTTTTCTACCGTGGAAATTACTCGAACTTTTTTTCATAAAATCCACGCCATGAACACTAATACTCTCCGGTGGCGTAATCTCATCCTGAATTTCGCTGCAAGATGTAAATACAAATCCCAGCATTAAAACTATTATCAGGTAAATTTTTGTATATCTCATAGTTTTTCCAAGAAATTAAAATTAATTATGACAATAACCGCAGAAACCAATTCCTTTTTTACCGGTCGGCTTCGCATTTGCATCTGTATGGCACGAGTAACAAACTGATCCTAAATCATTATGCCAGTCTCCATCACTTGAAGATTTCATAAATCCGCGTATATGTGTTTTGGGATTTGTACCCTTAATACCATCGTTATCAACATGGCACAAAATACAATTTGCATCGGCACCCTGAACATCATGACACCCGGCGCATCTTTCAATATCTCTTCTTGCTAAAGTTGCATGCTGTCCGCCACCGGTTCCTACACCAATTGTAACGAAATTAGGAGCTCTATGAGAAGCCGGAACCATTCCTCCTAACGCATAATCTCCACCGGATGATGTATGACATTCTGCACAGAATGTTTCTGTCTGGTGGCATGTCTGGCAGTTAGCTGATTTGCCTTTAGCATCAATACCGTGAGTGAAGCGGTAGTTGAGATCATGCACACGAGTAATCTGCTGTTGTTTTGTATTATCTACAAATTTGTGTGGTGAATATGGTGTATAAAAATCCCGCGCTTTATTAGTTTCAGTTATCATAGTTGTAGAAACATGGCAAGATTCGCAGAAAGTATTGTCGTGGCACATTTCACAATTATTGTTTATTGAAATAGCTTTGTGTTTATGCGACTTCAAAAATCCAACCTGCTGATGATCTGCTGGAATTAAATTTACGGTTGAGATGTGACAGGTTTCGCAATTATTTGTTGCAACTGTTCTATCGTTATGGCAGGTATAACAATTTGCCATTGGTGGATTAACAGTTGCCGACTCAAAACTGTAAGCAACTTCACTCAAACCTTTATGACACGATTCACATTCCATTTTTTGATCGGATGCATGTAACTTGTGATTAAAAAGCAATTCCGATTTCTTAATTAGCAATGGTTCCTGTACATCTTCGTAATGACAATAACTACATTGATCGGTGTCTTCAACATCATGACAGGTTGCACAAACGGATTTCTCAGGAAGTAATCTATCATTAAGAGACATGCTTTCCATTACTCCCGTATGGCAGGAGGCACAATCTGTAACTTCTTTATGAACAGCATGCGAAAATTTGATCACATCTTTATTTGTCTTTTGAGGTTCGCCGCTTTTATTAATATCAATTGCTGCAATGGTGAGAAACAATAATATTATTAGCGATAGAGAACCATAAAGTAATTTTATTTTCATATTAATCTAAAAGTTAGTATTGAACAGGTGATTTACTTTAAATAAAACACGAAAATCATTCTTATAAATTTTATTGTTGAAATATTGTCCCTGAAGATCGAATGACCATGTGCGCCATGGCCGGAAATTAATTCCTCCCAGCAATGAAATGATTTTATTCGATTCGGAATCCTTAGATAATTTATAGGTAGTATAAGAAATTCCAGCAGAAGGCGTTAAGAATCCGTCTAAAAATGTTCTTGCTGTGTAGAGTGAAATACCATCAAGTTCTCCGGCATAACCAAGATTTTTTCTATAGCTTATACTTCCGTATTCAGTTGTTGCGCCAACTGTAATTCTGGAAGAGTTTTCGTCCTTATACTTAACGTAACCGTACTTTCCGAAAAATGTGGCAACATTAGAAACCCGAAAATCGAATCCGCCTTCAATTTCCTGGGAGTTTCCGAAATTGAAAACCGAAAAAATAGAATTATATCTTATCTGCGGCTCTCGGTAATTGTAATATCCATTCAAACCAATATTGTTGGTTAATTGAAATCTACCATCAACTTCGATTCTTGAAGTAGTTTTAATATTGAGATCGTATTCATATCTCGAACTGACTTCAAATATTTCAGGTAGTTCAAACCATATATCACCGGAAACATATTTATATTGGTTCGATTTAGACTGGATTAAAACAGTTACAGGATCAAGATCGGAATTTAATCTCAATGAATTATAATCTTCCTGTTTATAATTTTTATCAATATAACTAACTCCAAATTTGATAAAGTCGAATGGATTGACTTCGAATCTTCCACCCATTACGTAATTATTAGCCCAATCATCGGTTAATTCTAACTTTTGATAAGCCGGAACATTTCCGCCATAAAAACCCGATAGTGAAATCCCACTGTAATTAATTTTCAGGTTCACTCCATCAAAGAGACCGCCGGCAACCGGTGTAAAAAGAGGTTGACGGCCAAGTTTAAGTGTTACTGCACCTAAAAGATCGCGTCCTTCTAAATACAAATTGTAAAAACGGAACCTCACATCCTGATCTAAAGATTTACCAAGATTTGCTTCCATACCGGTTCTGGTTCTCAATGAGAAATTACCGACATTAAAATTGAGGTTAAGCGATTGGAATGTTCTAATGAATGTTTCGGATGATGAGTTATTATCGAATCTTTCAAATGTATATAACGAGGAAGAAAATCTGCCGTTGAGATTTTGAGAGTATGTAATCAACGGCAGAAAAAGAATGATAAAACAAAAAATATTTTTTTTCATTTTTTGCCTATAAAGTTTTATCCTTTCGGTACTGGGTGAGTAATCTTTGCCCACATTTTATCAAAATTGAATTCTTTATAAGTTGGGCTTTCGGGATTATGGCACTTAACACAACCGGCTTTTATTTCTGCGTCGTTTTTCCAAACTACTAATCCATTTTTTATTGACTCTTCTTTACTCTTCATAATTTTCAATGTCTTGTAAGCAGATCCAGCTCCGTGGCAAGTTTCGCATTGAACACCGTCTTCAATTTTGAATTTAGCACCGATTAATTTTTTATCGGTAACATCATATCCTGATGCATGGCATTTTAAGCAGCCCGGAGAATCAATAGCTTTCTTATTGTATTTAGCCATTGCTATTTTATCTGCTTCGGGTGTTTGAAGTGACTTGTATGCATTTGCATGAGCACTTTCTTGCCAGATTTTTAATTGAGAACCCTGTTTTTCTGTTTTATGGCATGTTCCGCAAACTTGAGTACCTTCATAACCAAATGGTTGTGCAGAAATTTCTGCGGGAACAATGTAAGTAATTGCTATTACTATAAATAAAATTATTGATAGACGACGGATCATAATTTTCCTCCTGAATTAATTTGTTATTTAAAAGTACCTATAAATCTTTTTGAAAAATAGTAGAATTAGAATTAAGAGGCAATAATGTCCTATTATTTATTTCTTCTCTCTATTTTCATTTTGATCCTCTTCAATAACTGGATTTAGCTTTTTGTCAAGCCAATCCCGCAATTCAGGATCATTTTCTAATTCTCTATCAATTATTTGAACCGGTACTAAGCCATTTTCTTCTAATGTTTTAGTAAAAAGGATTGTTGAATAACTTACTTTTTTAATATCCCTTTTACCGGCCAAATACTCTTTCCATTCTAAAACTACTCTTCTGAAATGTTTCTCATGATGGTGTCTGTATGTGTCGAGCGTCATTTTACCGTCTATCCATGTTAAACTCATTGGATATTCTCTTGGATGGAATATAACAAAGAACCAGTGCCAAACCACAATGGCTAGTGTTGCCAAAATCGCTTCGTAAAAATGAATCAATTCACTAACCTTTATTAACCAGGTTGGTGCCCAGTTACCAACTATTGTTGGGAACCATAAAATAAATCCTGTAACTCCCATAACGATAGTTCCCCAAATCAAAGCCCAGTATTCAGCTTTTTCTGTATAATCATATTTATCATAGCTTGGTTTTCTCTTTTTAAGTCTTAGATAGTAAAGAATGGAATCTCGAGCATCAGTAACATCGCTAAATCTTGGAATTAAATTGTAGAGTACATCTCTTCCACGAGGTGTAAATATTAAATACCATAAATGATATAAACCGGTTACTATCATTACTACAGCTGCACCACGATGAATGTATTGACGAACAATTTCCGACATGCCAAAAGTCTGAAGTAGTTCTGCCCACCAGCTACTGTGATACTTGAGAGCAAATCCTGTTATTGCTAGTGTTAAGAAAGAGATTAAAAGTAGTAAGTGCTGAATTACTTCGTTTTTTGTAAACCGTGGGATTGTAATTTCGCCTTGCATATTTCTACGTTTTCTTTTCACTTCATAAACATAAATAAGGATGTTATGAACTATCATCGCCCCAATTACTGAAACAATTAGCCAGAAATATAATTCAGCCACAAAACTTTCAATTTTTGCTGAGGTTTCATTCATCGTTCTGTGAGAATAACTTTGTGAAAAAATTGGGGTTGCTTCCGGGTGACATTTCTGGCAAGTAGTAGTTACATTATTTTCATTAACAGATGATTCGGGATGTTCTTTTGGCAAAATTTTATGAACATTATGACAATCAACGCACATAGCAGATTTTTCGCTTCCACGCATTACAGCTAAGCCGTGATAACTATCCTGGTATAAAGTTGATTGTCCACCTGGCTTTCCAAATCGTTCTGCTATCCTTGGATTTTCATGGCATACGATACAAGTTTTTTCTTGAAGTTTTTTTGCTTCTAATCTCTGATTGCTTGTTGTAATTGCCTGAATAGAATGTTCGCTATGACAATCGCCGCAAACAGGAGCTTCTCTAAATCCCTTTTTAGCAAGTATCCAGTGAATCGATTTCTGATATTCTTCCGAAATTTCTTTATGGCATTCTCCGCATAAATTGGGTGCGTTAAACGTAGAACTTTTACTACCCGGTTGAACCTTATTTTTTATGTTGTGAACGCCGTGACAATCGCTACAATTTGGTGCATCAGTTCTACCATTTAATACAAGTTTTCCATGTATTGATTGTGAATATCTCATACCTGGAGTAGGGAGAGCAATTTCAAATTTTTTTGTTAGTTCAGGGTTGTCGTGGCATTTACCGCAAGTGGTTGCAATATTTTTCGGATGTACTTTACTTGTTTCTTCTTTAACTTTCTTTATATCATGAGAGCCATGGCAATCCCAGCATTTTGCTGCTTCATCAATTCCTTCGCTTAACGCAATTCCGTGAATACTTTCTCTGTGTTCTTTAGCAATATCTCCATGACAGATGTAACAATCAGCTGATTGTGTCGCTTTTAAATTTTTAGGATGATTTTTAAGGTTATTAGCTATAAAGTTGTGACAATCTGAACAGTCCAGATTTTTGTGAACTGAAGATGGAAGAGTCATCCGGGTATCAATTTTCTTATGACAGCTAATACAATTGTTCTTATCAATCTTTGTAACCGAATGGTAATTGCCCAATAGTGTAGCAGAGGAGTGGCATTTATTACAATATTGCTTCGCTTTAAGTTTGTTATCTGTAGGAGGTTTTTGAATTTCGTGATTTCCATGGCATTTAACACAGGTTGGTGGATTTTTTACTTTTAGCCGATGATGAATATCTGAATCAACAGATTTAACAAATTCATCATGACATGTGGCGCAGCTAACCTTTTTTGCGCCTTTTTCAATATGGTCTTCATTTACTACATCTTCATGACATCCCTGGCAATCAATAGCTTCTGCATGAACTGACATCTTAATTGAAGTTTCATGGCAATCGGCACAATTAAAATCCTGTCCTTTTGTTTGATTGAAAGCAAGCAAAAAAAGACAAATCAAGATAAAATTTGGTGCATGGAAGAAAAGGGACTTTGTATTCAAATGAACCTCAATAGTTTTTTAAGTTATTTATTCTATTTAATTTCCTGTCAAATATCATGCAAATAACCTATTTGACATATTTACATTTATTTCAAAGGTATTTGAAACGTGATTGTGATATGTATCTATTTCTGGATAAATGATTCTCAAAAACAAGATATTGGACTACCACATCTTTTCAGCAAAATATTTAGATAATACCACTTTGTCAAATTTATCAATTTTTATATTTCGTAGGGATTAATTAATCCCTACTGGTTTTTTATTTTACTTTTTAAAGAATTCTCCGGTAATCATATACCAATCTTTTTCTTCCAATTTTTCTAACTGGCCCCACTGTAGCTCAAAGGGTTCTGAAGAATCTGACTTACTCAATTCTTTTATAAGTTTAATATAATTATCGATTTCTTCCTGATAATAGTTGACAGCATTCTTTCCGATTTTCAATTGAGTTAATTCGGAATCCAATTTATCTGCATCAATAGAACAGATCCAGTTCTTCTCGTAAGGAGTAAAATCAAGAGCTTCCAGGTCTTCGTTTAATTCATGGTTTATACTTTTTACCTGTCCACTAACCGGGGATAAAAATTGAACAGTTCTATTGCC